>CALXZQ010000012.1 GCA_944393275.1 uncultured Clostridia bacterium | reverse complement strand
TGATCCGTTATTTCCACTGCTTCCATTTGAACCTGAACCATTCCAATTATTATTGTCATTTGGATTCTCACCTGGATCTTCACCTGGATTATCTCCCGGATCTTCACCTGGATTATCTCCTGGATCTTCACCTGGATTATCTCCTGGATCTTCACCTGGATTATCTCCTGGATCTTCACCTGGATTATCTCCTGGATCTTCACCTGGATTATCTATCTCTTTTTTATTGTTATAAATTATTCCTTCATTATCTTTAAAGGTTACTGTACCATTTTCGTTTACTGTAAATTCATACATTGTGTTATTCAATTCATAGCCTTCTGGTGCAATTACTTCTTGATAATAATATTTTCCTGGTTCTGCACGGAATTTTATTTCTCCATATTCATTTGTTGTAAATTCTGCTATTTCAACTCTATCAGAATTATATATTTTAATTGTTGCTCCTGCTAGAGGTGTATTTGTATTTGTTTCATACTTCTTTATAGTTATAATTGAATTAATTCTTTCATTCTCTATAACTCTATTTCCATATATGTCCTCTATATTTCCTTCTGAATCTATTCTAAATTTATATAATTCTCCATTTAAAATATATCCTATTGGTTGTTTTATTTCTTTATATTGATATTCTTTTCCTGTTTCCAAGTCTGTGAAAATAACATACCCATCTTTATTTGTAACCGCTGTTTTTTCTTCTCCATTTTCATCTATTAATACTATAGTTGCTCCTTGTAAACCTATATCTGTTCCTTTAATTACTTTTTTAATTCTTACATTTACAGTCTCTTCTTTATGAGTATTTGTTATAGTATTTGTATTTTCATCTATACTTGCCTCATACTCATCTAAATCCCCTTCATTTACTTCAGCTTCTGCTATTGTATATTTAATTTCATTTCCATTAGAATCATATCTAGGTAAATCCGTAAATGTTACTTCCTGGTCTGTATTTGAAATTACAATTTCTTTTACTACTTCATCTCCATTTTTTATTTGTATTTTTATGTTTTCTGGTCTATCTTTTCTTTGTTCCTCAGTATCTACCCATTTTTTAATTACTTTTATATACATTGCTTTTTCTAAATCTAATTCATTTTCAAAAATAATATCTATAATACCATTTTTCTCAGTTACTGATATTTTATTTCCTATAACTTCATCTATTGTAATTTCATAACTTACATTTCCGGTTTCTTCATCTATAATTTCATTTCTTGTAAAAATTATAGTTTTTATTTCATCATCTTTTATATAATTTGGACTTGCCTCTATTTCTTCTATTGTTACCTCTATTCTTCCTGTACCTTGTAGACCTTCTAGATTTATTTGACCATTTTCATTAGTTTCTAATATTTCTTCATATTCTTCGCCACTTTCTGCTTTAACATGTACTTTTATCTTCGTATTTGCTATTCCATAATCTTTTACTATGTTATCTACTTTTTTAAGTGCTATATCATAAGAGGCCTTTTTGTCTTTTAACTTTAATTGAACATATCCATCTCCAAATTCTGTTATTGAAGCATTTCCACTTTCTATGTATGCATTTGTTATATAAGCAGATTCTACTAATTTAGTTACTTCTACCTTTAGAATAATTGGTGTTGTATCTATCATATATCCACTTGGAGCCTTGTTTTCTATAATTTTATATGTATATTCTTTTACTTCTTCTGTTTGCTCCTCAAAGCTAATTTCTGGAGATAACAATAATCCATCTATTAATTCTTCTAATGTGAATGTTTCCCCTGTGTCCTCTCTTGTTACTGTATACTCTGCTCCTTTTAACAATAGATTTTCATCTTTTTCATCTACTTTATTAGCTCCTATATAGAATATTCCATCTGGATAATTTCTTATTCTTATAGATATCTTTTTATTTTCATTATCTATATCTACATCTACATTCTTTGTTTGCTTATCTAATCTTATCCATCCATTATTAGGGTCTATATTTAATACTACTTGCTTTTCTTTTGTATCAAATTTTCTACCTGGAGGTGGATTTAATTCTGTTATTAATATTGTTACATTTCCATTACCATATATATCATTTATTTGTATTTTTCCATTTGAATCTGTTAGTTCTGTCTTTGTTATACCCTTCATACCAAATTCATTATCTACATCTATCTTTATTTCTGCATTAGGTATAACTATATTTGTATAGTATGCATCTGTCTTAGTCAGTTCTATATCATATTTTGTCTCTATTTGTTCTTCTGATTTTTTATTTAAAATTGCTACTTCTATATAATCTCCAGTTTGTTCTGATATATATGCATTTTCTGTATCTCCTATATCTACACTAATTATTGAACCTCCCGAATATATTATCCCTAATTTCAACTCTTCTTCTAATAAGTCATATCCACTTGTATTTTCTATTTCTTTTATTATAAATGTAAATTTTCCATCTGGTCTTTCTGGTAATTCTATTTCTGCTATACCATTAGCTCCTGTTATTAATTCTTCACTAAAATCTCCTTCCGTTATTGTAAATTTACAATCTTTTAACAATACTTTCTCATCATCATAGTCTTTTTTAATTATTCCTAGCATTCTACCATCTGTTTGTTCTTCTATTACAACTTTTATTACATTATTTACTTTATCTAGTATAACTGTTGCATTTGTTCCTACTTTTTCTTCTAATATTGTTAATGCTTTTGTTTGTTCATCTATATTTATCCTAATAATATGTTCATTTTCATCTATCATATATCCTGCTGGCGATTCTAACTCATTTATTGTTATAGTAAAATCTCCATATCCTTTTATGTCTGGTAGTGATATCTGTCCTACACTATTTGTATTTTCTATTTTTGTTATTTCTTCATTTAATTTCTCATTTAATATATTTATTGAATATTTTGCTCCTACTACTTTAGTACTTGCATTATTTTTACTTACTTTTTCTAAAGTTACTTCAAAGTCGTCTGGCTCTTCCTCATCATCTTCTTCATCTTGTATTTTTTCACATCTTATTATTATTTTTATTTCTTGGTTACCCACATAATCTACACTAGTATCTATCTGTGCCACAACTCTATTCTCAGAATCTCTTTCCCCTCCCGTAATACTTGCTGATAACATTTTTCCTTCATTATCATATTCTATTTCTAAAGTAACATCCGCATTTGCATTATACATGCTTTGTATTTTGGTTGTTCTTATAGTATAACTTACTTTTGTATTTCCTGCTGAACCTAATGATATTTCTTCTGTTATTCCTAATCTATTTGTGGTTCCACTTCCTAAATTATTTTGTCTTTTGCTAATTTCAAATATTGTTCCAGAAATTTTTATAGAATTATCATCTATATCTTCATTTTGTATTATTATTCTGCTTTCTGGGTATTTTTCGCAACGTATGATTAATTTTATTTCATTACTGTTTAAATAATCTGTACTTTCATCTATTTGTGCAAATATTCTACCCTTTAAGTCCACATTATTAGATATAATGTTCACATAATTAATTTTTCCTTCTGAATTATATGATATCTCTATCTCTATATCTTCATTATTCTTGTATTCTTCATTATCCATATTGGTATTTCTTATTAAATACTGCTTTACTGTATCTCTTTCTACACCCAATATTATTTCTTTTGTCAAGCCTGAAGAATCAGTTGTTTCACTTATAACTCCATCCGCAGTTTCAGTTATTTCAAATGTCGTTCCCGCTATCTTTATAGAGCTATCATCTATATCTTCATTTTCTATTATTAATTTAGTTTCTGGATATTTTTCGCATCTTATTATTAATTTTATCTTGTTATCTTTTTTATAATCTACATTACTATCTATCTCTGCCACTATTCTATTTTTAGAATCCTTTTCTCCAGATACTATTTCTGCAGAAAGCATTTTCCCAGTTTGGTTATACGTTATTCTTAGGGTTACATCTTCATTCTTTTTATAGTTTGTATCTGTCATATTAATATTTTTTATTAAATATTCTACAGTTGTGTTTTCTTCCAAGCCTAGATTCATTTCTTTAGTTAATCCTGAGCTATTGGTAGTTTCTCTAGCAATACTTGAATCTAATTTATACACTTCAAATGTTGTACCTCGTATTTTTATAGAGTTATCTTCTATATCTTCATTCTGTATTAGTAGTTGTCCTTGTGTAAGTTTTTCACATCTTATGATTATTTTTATTTTATTTTTTCCTACATAGTCTACACTAGAATCTATTTGGGCTACTACTCTATTTTGATCATCTTTATCACCTGAGATTATATTAGCAGACTTCATTTTACCATCTGCATCATACTCTATTTGTAATACTACGTCCTCATTAGGTAAATAATCAGTATTAGACATATTAATATTCTTTATTAGATATTCTACAGTAGTATCCTTATCTAATCCTAATGATATATCTTCTATTAATCCAGAACTATTTGTGATTTCTCTAGCAATAGTTGAATCTAATCTAAGCACTTCAAAGGTAGTTCCATCAATTTTTATGGAATTATCATCTAAATCTTCATTTTCTATTGTTAATAGGTTCTCAACTATTGGTTCATTTTCAATAGTTACTGTAATAGTTTGCTCATTTATTTTTATATTTTTTTGTTCTATATTTTTTAAAGAATTTGTATCTAATGTTATTTCTCCTGTTTCTTCGTCCCTAGTAAACTTAAATTCTTTTAGTTTTTCATCTTTTTTATATCCTTCTGGCTCTTTAATTTCTTGTATAGATACATTTATTTCTCCAGTTCCAGACAATCCTTCTAAAACTATTCCTTCTGTTCCCTTAGTTTCTTCTGTTAGCATGTAGTTCGTTCCACCTTGTAAGTTTATATCAAACCTTGCACCCTCTAACTTTTTGTTATCTCCTTTACTTATTTTATCTATTATTATTGTATATGGTCCTAGTGGTTCTACATTCTTTTTATCACTTATAGTAATTGTTACTTTTTTATCCGTAACTTTTATATTTACTACGTCGTCTAAATACTCCTCTCCCAATCCTTTTACAATGTCACATGATGTAACATTTTTATCTTCATCAATATTTAAATCTACTGCTAATTTTTTTGTAATTTCATAATCTTTAGGTGCTTCTATTTCTTCTATAGTATATCTTCCAGATAATAATTCTGAAAGCTCCATGTTAGCTTCCCCTGTTGAAGATGTTGTTAGCATTTTTGTATCATTATTTGGATTAGTTATTTGAAATTTTGCTCCTGATAGAGGTAGTTTTGTATTATCTTCGTCCACCTTTTTAATAACTAATATAGGGTCTTCTTTATCTTCCTCTTCTTCATCATCTTCTTCTTTTTCTTCGTTGTAAAAATCTATATATACAATATCATCATCAACTGATACATCATTTTGATTCTGACTTGTATCCATTTCTACAGATTCTGCTAAGCTATTTTTTATAAGGTATGCTGTTGTTATTTCATTATTTATCTCATATCCTATTGGTGCCTGTATTTCTTTTACTTGTATTGTTATATTTCCTTTGCTATTTAATTCTTCTATTTTTACTAAGCCATTGGTAGTTGATAATGTTTTAGTATCCACTCCTGTAGAGTCTGTTATAGTTACCTCAAATATTGCTGCGGCAGAAATTAATCCTGATGTATTTTTATCTCTTTTTCTTATATATATGTCATATGGTTTCTGAATTTTTACATTTTCTACCTGAACACTAATAGTATCTTCTTCTAATACTGCTCCTTCCACAATTAAATCTCCATTTTCATTTGTTACAGTTATTGTTATTGGTGTTTTATCTATCTCATATTCATCTGGAGCAGATATTTCTATTATCTTTATCGTAGTTACTGCTTGAGGAAGCATTAATTCTGGAATAATTAGTATTCCATCTTTATCTGTTATTCCTTCTGTTGTTAATTTCACATCATTTTCATATTCTAATACTACTTTAAATGCTACATTAGCCAATTTTATAGATTTATCTTTACTATCTACTTTTTCTATTTTTAATTCCTTTATTACATTATTATTTCCATAATTGTTTATTACCTTCATTTTTATATCTACTTGCGTATATTCATCTTCTAAATATTGATCATATTCTTGGTCTACAATATGATAATAACTTAATCCATCTAGGACGTTCATAGAAGTAATTTCTAGACCACCATCCGGATTAATTGCATATTTTACTTCAAAGCCTATATCTTCATCTATTCTTTCGAATCCTGATGGTACAGTTTTTTCTGTTATCCAAAATGTAAGTGTTCCTTCTTTGTCCATTAGGTATTGAGGAAATTCACTTCCTAGTTTTTGTACAAGCGCTGTGTCTGTTATTTTTGCTAAACCATTTTCATCTGTTAATAATTCCCATGATGTACCTGTAGATGCCTCTCTTAATTCCAATGTTATTCCTTGTAATGGTCTTAATAGTTTATCTACTTTTGTAATATATATTGTATTATTTATCCTACTCCTTGCTAAATTACTTGGTGAGTCATTCTTAAATATTTCTCTATTAATAATAATTAAATTATTACCGGTATCTATAGTTACTCCATCTACAGGAGTTTTTATCACATATTCTCCACTTGTATCTCTTTCTAATATTATTTCTATTTCTTCTGGCAATAATACATATGGGTTTTGTACTCTTGTTCTCACTACTTTTATTACTAATTCACTATCATTTAAAGCATCTAATAATATTTGTCCAGATGCATCTGTTGTTTTTATAGTTGATAAGGTTGATGTGTTTCCTGATGTTGTTCCTTTTTGAACTATTTTATAAGTTACCCCTTCTACTAAGCTTCCAGTATCTTTATCTTTTTCTATTATTTTTATATCATAGTCTCCAAAAGGACCTTGTTCCGTTCTTTCTTGCTTTATGGTTATATTTGCTATCTTATTTTCAAATAACCCTACTGTTTCTTCTAAAAGCTCTGTATCCGCGTTTCCAGAAATTTTCCTTACATTAGTAATTACACCCTCTCCACCAAATGTTATTTCAACATATATTGGAGTAGTATTATCTTTATATCCATCTATTGTATTTTTTTGTCTTATTTCATAAGTAAATGCTCCTTCTCCTGGTACAGGTATATCTGGAATCTCTGCTATTCCTTGTTCATTTGTGGTAACTTCTTGTTCTCTTCCATCTGGAAATGTAACTATAAATTTCACATCTCCAATTTTTATACTGCTATCTATTCCATCTACTGCATTTATTCTAATAGCATTCTTTCCTCTTAATTTATAGTTCATATGTATAATGTTTAAAGTATCATCCTCTACACTTGCTGTTACATTTTCTGATTTTGAGCCTGTTAATTGTATTTTTTTGTTATTATTTACTTCTATTTCAACATATTGTTCATTTTCATCTAATAGGTATGTTGATGGAACCAAGGTTTGTTTAATACAAACTTTAGTTATATTTTTTGCAACTACATTATTAATTTTTATATTTCCTTTTGTGTCAACTCTTTGTTCTAGAAATTCTTCTGTTGTTCCATCATTATATCTTATAATTATGTCATATTTAGAATTTTGTATTGGTTTACCTGTTTCCGCATCCACATTTACTAAATTTATATTAAAATTTGTTTCCACTATTTTGTCATAATATAATTTTAATACTAAACTTCCATCTGCTAATATCTTTCCTTTTTCTATAGTTCCTTGTACTCTTGGATTTAAAATATATCCATCATAGTTTTTAGGTGTAGCTGTTACTATAGAATTCGTTTTGCCAGTAAGTGTTTCCGTTTCATGTAATTCATATCCATCTAAAGTATCTTTTTGTAAATAATGTTCTATTTTATAATTTGAGTTTTCTGGTACTGTATATTTATTAGTAACAGTATAATTATTTATTTCTTTTTTATAAAAACGAAGGTCAGATTCATTAACTTCTTCTTCATCAACTGTATAATTTATTAAATTTTTATTTTCGTCATAAATTGGAAGACTTGCAGTAAATGACCAATTCTTTTCCTCATTTACTTCTTCTCTTGCAGCTTCCTCTCCATTTTTTAATATTTTCAATATAACACTAGCTGGTCTTTTATTCTCCTTATTATCTTCATCATCCCACACTTTATTTGCTGTTATGTCAGCTTTACTTACTTTATTGTATATTACTCCTCTACTTGTATCTGAATTATCTTCATTTGTAAAAATGGCTGTGCCATCATTTCTAATCTCAAATTCATATATTGTATCATTCAAATCATATCCAATTGGTGCTCTTATTTCTTTATATTTGTATTTTCCAGGTTTTATTTTAGTTATTGCTGATGCTAAATCAACTTCTCCATTTATATTAGTAGTTAATTCTATAGCATTTCCATCTGTATCTAATAATTTTTCACCATTTTCTTTATAAAATCCTATAACAGCTCCTTCTAATGGTTTAGCTGTTTCTTCTTCATATTTAATTATTGTTACTGCTCCTGGTGCTAATTCTATTAGCTTTGAATTATATATTATTTGATTTTGCATATCTACATAATTAATAGTTCCATTTTCATATACAATACATCTATATAATTTATCACTTAATTCATATCCTTCTGGTACTTCTGTTTCTTTTACATAATATACTCCTTGCCTAATACCTTTAAAATAAAACTTTCCATCTTGGTCTGTTATTGCTTCGCATTTTTCATCATATATATTAGTGGCTTGCGTTTGATCTTCATTAAGTAGAATAAATTTTGCTCCCTGTATTGGATTTGTTGTTTCCTCTTCATATTTGGTTAGCTCAATTTTTAATAATTCATTTTCTACTTCTAAATCTATTTCTTGTCCAGTTATTATACTCAATGCTTTTCCTTCGGCATTTACAGAAAAACCGTAAGATTTTAAATCTCTTTTACATCCTTCTGGTTGCTTTGTTTCTTCTAGAGTATATGCTCCAGCTACTAGCCCTGGAATATTCCAAATGCCATCTTCTCCAGTAACACCGGTTCTTATTACTTCCTTATCTGCGTTTTTTACCTGAAACTCTGCACCCTGCAATCCATTTCCATCTTCATCTACCTTTTTTACAGGTATTATAAAGTCTTCTATACTCATAGAGAAATTTGAAAATTCTATAGTGCTTAATTGACTACAGTCATGTTGTACGTAAGATACAACCAATCCAAAATCTTCTCCCTTATGGTTTTCATAAGATAAGTCTACATCCATTAACAAGGCCTCATTGTCATATACTATAACTTTAGTTGGCATTGCTATAATTCTTAGATTATGAACACTAGTAGTTGGTTTTTTTGCTGAGCTTATCATATTACCATAATTTGCTACTGTTCCATTTGCTCCTGTCTCAAATTGATTACTATTGATATCTTGTAGTCTATAAAGTCTTATGAAAGATTCTTCCATTAATAGGATATATCCTGATAATAAGTCATTACTTTTGCTAGCATTAAATATAAATCCTGCTCCTTCTAGTGTATGATAATTTGCAACTACCTCATCTATAGTTAAATTAAAAGTTTTTACTCCTGCACGGTCGTAATATTTATATAAATAATCTTTATATGATGTTTGTCCATATCCATAGAATGTAAACTTGTCACCATCCATAACAATATGCTCTCCGTTATAAGCATTATCATTTGTTGTCGTTCTAGTATGCCATTCCCAATAATCACGATCAACTGATGTTTCTTCTTCGTTTGCATTATATCCATCACCATTTTCTGCGCGCAATTTTGTACTACTTCTATATTCAGACACAGCAAAATATACTATTGCACTAAGCAATAGTGTTATAACTAGACTCAATATTAATATTAAGCTTTTTTTGAATATTTTGTGGGTCTTTCTTTCCATAGTTTTCATCCTTTTCTTCTGTTTCTACTTCTTGTATATAATTTATTTATAAATAATAATATATTAAATAATATATATTTCAATAGAGGGAAATTACTATTCTTATAGCATTATAAATTACCACTTACGGAAGTTTAAATCTTAGTATTATTAACTATATATAATTTTTTCATTACATTTTCATATCAAAACTCAATAATTATTAAGGATTATCAATTATTAACACTTGTAAAAAGAATTTAAATATATTAAAATACTTATAGTTAAAAGGAGGCTTTGTAAATGAATTTTCGTTTTTCAAATAAAAAGGTAATAATAATTTCAATCTTCTCTATACTATTTTTAGCAATAATTGGTTTATCTATTTTTTTTATAGTTACTAATACTCCTGAACCAGTAACTATAACTTCCAATGATAATTCTTTTAAATTAATAATTCCAGGTAAGATTGAATTTGATAGAAAAGATACTACCACATTGGATATTTATTCATCAAAAGATGAAATGGTTTTAACTTCTAATGTTATTTCAAAACAAAGAGATGTAAATCTTCCTGATGTTGTAGGCTTAGAAATGGCAAGTTTATATAGTACAAAAGATAATGTAGAAAATCTATCTGAACTAATAAAATTAGAACTAAAGGATTACGAAGCTTATAAATATAGTTACACATATTTTGATGCAGAATATAATGATAATTTTTACACAGAAGTTGTTTGGATTGTAACTGATAAGAATATATATGCATTGGATCTACAAGTTGTTACTAAAAACCAAGAAAAATATAAAACATTATTTAATGATATTATAAATTCCTTTGAGGAAATTGCATAAAGAATTCGTAACTTCCTTATATCCGTAGGTTATAATAGTATAAAAATAGATATGTAGTTAAATTACATATCTATTTTATTTTCATATATTATTCTTTAATTTCAAATTCTATAATTACTTTAAATAAATCTCCATCTAGGTATATACTAAACTTGCCACCTTGAAGTTCTGTTAAACTTCTTGCTATAGATAACCCTAAGCCGCTTCCCTCTGTATTTCTAGAACTATCTCCTCTTACAAATCTTTGCATAAGCTCTTCTTCTGATATGTTTAGTCTTTCCCTGGAGATATTCTTCACTAATATATTAACTTTGTTCTCAACTTGTTTTATATCTACATATACTCTAGAATTTTCTAATGCATATTTTGATACATTTGAGAATATGTTTTCTACTACTCTATAGATATATCTGCTATCAGCTAATATTTTCTTATCTTCTTTTAAATATTCTGCTATAATTTCAAGATTCTTTTCTTTAAATTTATCTTCAAATTCTCCTAAAACTTGTTTTATAAGTTCATTTATATTAATTAATTGTTTTTCTAGTTTTATATTACCTGATGAAGCCTTTGATGCTTCTACTAAATCATCTATGAGCTTTTTTAGCCTCTGTGACTTACTATCTAATATATTAATATATTCTTTAGCTGTTTCATCTTTTATATCTTCTTTTTTTAATAGAGCCACATAATTTATTATTGATGTTAATGGTGTTTTTATGTCATGTGATACATTTGTTATAAGTTCTGTTTTCAATCTTTCACTCTTTAAGCTTTCTTGTATAGCATTTGAGAATCCACCAGCAATATCATTTATATATATTGCCATTTCTCTTAAGACTCCTCTTAATTCTTTTTCATTTAAGCTAATATCTGTATTTCCATTGTATATATTCTTCAGAGCTGTCTGCAATTTTATTATTCCTGTTGCTCTTTTTAATAAGAAAATATATACAAATAGCCAAAATACTAACAATAGTAGTATTCCACCTATATTACGTAGGGCTACTAATATAAATGAAACAAATATAAATCCTCCAAGTCCTATTGTGATTTTTGTGGATAAACTGAAATTCTCTGATATAGTATCAACAATTTTCACACATATCCTTTTTGTTAATCTTAATAATCTCCATATCAATGTATTTCTTATTAGCTGTCCTGCTTTTATTCTTTTTATAATCCCTAAAACTAGGAATATTAGTGTTATTCCCATAATATATAATCCAATAAAGAAAAGAGTAATTCCCATTGCTATTGAATTATATCTCATGATTGGTATTGAGACCGCTATCACTAAGCTTTCTATACTTAATGTTATTCCTCCAAATAATACTAATAATTCAAATGGTAATTTGTCAAATGAATCTAAATAAATACCTTCCTTTCCATTCTTATGTCCTGTACTAATAATTAAATAAAAAGAGCATATAAAGAATATAATAACTGATATTGGTAAAAATATAACAGCTGTATCGTAATATTTTTTTGTTATATCATATGCTGTTTGAGTTAGTACAAAATCAGATTCAAATGTTAGTTGATTGTTTGTATCAAATGAAGTATATAATTCTATACTATTACTTTTCATTGCTTCATAAAGATTTTCTCTTAATATATTTTCTGTTGATATATTTTCTATATTTGTTTCTATTTGACCATTTGTTATATTCCAATACAGACCATTAGATTTTAATATAGATTTTATCTTTTCAACTGTATCTGTTTTACTTGTTCTTTCTACACTTGTATACCAGATATTGTTTTCTTTATCTAATATCAAGAAATCTATTCCCAGATACGTATATCTTGATGAATAATATATTTTATCTCTATTTTCTGCTTCCACAGCTATATCTAGCTTAATTGTATTTCCATCATTTTCATTTTGGTATTCATATATATTTTCATATCTTGAGCTATTTGTAATACTTTTCCTACTATCATATATACTATATATACTGTTTAAGTATTTATCTGAAAAAATCTTCGTTTCATAAAATGATTTTTCACTTCTTGACTCTGGAAATTCTGCTGCATACGTCATTATCAAAGTACTTACCATCATTCCTATTAATAACAAGGGAATTAACAAATATGCTATTGCTTTTATGAAGAATGATTTTTTTATCCTATCTTCTATCATCTTTTATTGCTCCTTTCTACAAATTTTCTATTTTATATCCAATACCCCATATGACTTTTAGATATTTCGGTTCTTTTGGGTTAATCTCTATCTTTTCTCTTATATGTCTTATATGTACTGCAATAATATTTTCAGCTCCATAACATTCTCCTTCCCATACATTTTGGTATATTTCTTCTATTGAAAATACTTTACCTTTATTTTTAGTTAGGAATAATAGAATATTATATTCCGTAGGAGTTAGCTTAATTTCTTTTCCATCAATTACCACTTGTTTCGTAGCATCATTTATTTGAAGTCCACCTGTTTCATATATTTCTTCATTATCTTTTACTACAATACTCCCAAGTTTAGTATATCTTCGTATTTGAGAATTTACTCTTGCTGCTAATTCCATTAAATTAAATGGTTTCGTTATGTAATCATCAGCTCCCATTTCCAATCCTAATACTTTATCATAGTCTTCAGATTTTGCTGACAACATTATTATTGGTATTGATTTTTCTTTTCTTATATTATTTGTGGCTTCAATTCCATTCATTTTTGGCATCATTATATCTAGTATAATTAGGTGTATTTCCTCGTTTTTAATAACATTTAATGCTTCCTCTCCATTATAGGCTTTAAATATTTTATAACCTTCTTTACTTAAATAAATATCTATAGCATTTACTATTTCCTTATCATCATCTACTACTAATATATTAAACATTGCTCATTCCCCCATTTTCAAGTTTATTATACCATTTTAAATATTAATAAAAAAGAACATAAATAATTAAGTTTTTCTTAATTTATCTATATTCTTTTTTTATCTAATTTATATTCTTTTTAATTCTTTTAATTTTCCCCTATATTCTATAAAATCTGTAATTATTTTTTTTATAACTGCTGCTACTGGTACAGCCAAAAACATCCCTAATGCACCAAAATATGCTCCACCTATTGTAACTGCTAATATTACTAATAAAGGACTTATTTTTAAAGATGTCCCTACAATTTTCGGATTTATTATGTTTGCATCTATTTGTTGTAAAATAATTACTATCACTCCCATCCATAAAGCTTGCACAAAACCACCTGTAAATATAGTAACTATAATTGAGATTGCCACACCTACTATAGCTCCAAAGTATGGTATTAAATTAGACACTCCAATTAATATTCCAAGTGTTAGTGCATATTTTACACCTAATATATTCATCGCAATTGTTACTAGTATTCCTATTACAATCGCATCTAAAAACTGACTACTAATATATTTTAAAACTATTTCATTTGTTTCATTAAAATAATTACTTATTCTTTCTGATATTTTAGGTTCAAATATAGCATTTATTAGCTTTTTAATGAATTTTACTATTTTTCTTCTGTCTAATAATACATATATGGAAACTATTACAGCTATAAATATATCTATAATACCTGTAGCTGCACTTAATACACTTTGCAAATATCCTACAATACTTTCAATATTTAAGAATTGTTTTAAATCTATGTTCTTAATATTATTTATTATATCTTTTGCTATATCTCCTTTAAGTATGGAATCTTCTGGCATCTCATTTATGGCTGTCATTACTGAATTATAGTATCCTTGAAAGTTATTTATCAAATCCATTATACTTTGCATTATAATTGGTATTAAGAATTTTACGGATATTATAATTATTATTAATGCTAATATATATACAACAATTACTCCAATATTCTTTGCTTTATTTCTTATAAATTTCCTTTTTGATTTCTGGCATATTCTCTCTACTTTCCTGCAGGGATTAAGTAATATATATGCTATTAAGATTCCTATAAAAAATGGCATTAATATACTTACTAAATTACTTATCCAATCTGCTATATATGTATAATCATCTAATACTTTATAAAAGCATACTACTGCAATCGCTAAACTAAACCAATAAAACCATTTTCTAATTGGCTTTTTATTATCCATATCATTAATTCTCCATTCTTTATAAATCTATTTCTAATCCTACTGGGCAGTGGTCACTGCCAAATATTTCTGGATATATTTTAGCATCTTTTATATTTTTAGCTATTTCATTTGATACAATAAAATAATCTATTCTCCATCCTACATTTTTTTCTCTTGCTTTTCCCATATATGACCACCAACTATATGAGTCTGTTTTATCTGGATATAAGTACCTAAATGTATCTGTGAAGCCTGCTTCTATTAATTCTGTCATTTTACCTCTCTCTTCATCTGTAAATCCAGCATTCCCTCTATTAGATTTAGGATTTTTTAAATCAATTTCTTTATGTGCTACATTTAGGTCTCCACATATTATTACTGGCTTTGTTTTATTTAGATTTAATAGATATTTTCTCATTTCATCTTCCCAAATCATTCTATAATCTAGTCTTTCTAACTCTCTTTTAGCATTTGGGGTATATATATTTACCATATAGAATTTTTCAAATTCTAATGTTATTACTCTTCCTTCATTATCATGTTCTGATATTCCAATCCCATAAGTTACATTTATTGGTTTATTTTTTGAAAATATTGCTGTACCAGAGTATCCTTTTTTTATGGCACTATTCCAATACATATTATATTCTTTAAATATTCTCCTCATATTATCATCTATTTGATCTTCTTGCATTTTTGTTTCTTGTATACAAAATATATCAGCATTTATTTTCTTAAAAAAATCTTCAAATCCTTTATTTATTGCTGCTCTTAATCCATTTACATTCCATGAAATTAATTTCATTTTTTTCCCTCTCTTTTTCTTTTTGCTAAATTATATCATACTTACATTGATTTTTAAATATTTTAATTTTAATATATCCTCATTTACATAAAAGATGCAGACAAAATGTCTACATCTTTTACTCTATGTTAAAAATATACATTTCCACCTATTACTGTTCCTGATTTTCCTGTACTTGCAGATCTAAATGAATAAAATCCATGATTTCTCTTTCCATTTAAAGCATCAGTAACTGCTTGTCGTACAACGGAAGAGTAGTTTCCATTTAATCTCCTTTTCCAGTGACTATCTATTGAATAGCAGAATTGTCCTTTTCTTTTATACTCTGTTAAAGGGTCTGTTCCCCTACTTTCAGCTCTATTACAAGCTGTTGTTATAACTGCTAATGCTCCGGCATAGCTTGAATTACACTCTTGAGCTGTTATAGCGCAAATTAAATCCATTTCGCTTGCAGAATAGCTCCATCTACCATTTCCATAAGATATTACACTATTTGATGTTCTTGATGCACTTTGTGATCTTGTAGTTACTTTTTGAACTTGAACTATTTTGCTTACTGGCTCTTTTACTATTTGTGAAGATATTTCTGTCTTTTCTATTTCCACACCATCTTGATATCTAACTCTATAAGTTACTTGTTTTAAACCATCTTGACCATTTCTAATAACTCTATCTCTTGTTTCTGATCCACCATTTGAAACATCTTTTGTTATTGTTTCATAAGGTATTGCAACTTCTTCTACTATTATTTTCTCTGTAATTTGTCCATAATGTTCTAAGACATTTTCCATAGACAAATCTATACTATTTTCTGCTAATTGTACTATTTCTTCATCATCTGATAATTTTGATATCACAATTTTTTTAGAAGTTGTTATTTCTTCATCTAAACTTGGAGTTACTTTTTCATCTGGTAACAATATAATGTGCTTCTCTTCTAGTATATCTGATACTTTTGTTTTAGAAGTTATTACATCCATTTCATAATCACTTGAAAGTACTATTTTTACTGTATTTACTTGTGCATTTGTTGCTAATACTGCTATTCCAAATAAAAATATTGAAAGTAAAAATACTCCTATTATTTTACGTATTGAAATTGATGCTTTTTCTTCGTTATTAGTTATTATCATAATTACCTCCCTTAAGCAACACTTTTATTTTACTATAAGTAGAAAAATTTGTCAAGTTTCCTAAAATTTGACGATCTTAGTATCTTCTTTATCTCTATCTTTATTATATGTAGCTCGTACTAAAAATATGACTAATTTACATTTTTTTATAAATATTACATATTATTTTCACAGTTTATTCACAAATTTATTGTATATAATATTAATATGTGATAATATACTTTTATAAATGTACCGTATAAAGGAGGTTAAATTATATGGCAGGAATAATAGGAGTACTTATTGTTTTAGGTATAATCATTTTAGCAATAGTTGTTATAGTCGCAATAGCAGTTATGGTTATATATAATAGTTTAGTAACTTTAAAAAAGAAAACAGAAAATTCTTGGAGTCAGATTGATGTTCAACTACAAAGAAGATTTGATTTGATACCAAATTTGGTTGAGACTGTTAA
>CALXZQ010000011.1 GCA_944393275.1 uncultured Clostridia bacterium | reverse complement strand
AGAATTATATGAAAAATTTAATTGATATTAAAGACTTATCAGTAAAAGAAATAGAAGAATTAATAAAAGTAGCTAAAGACATTATGCAATTTCCTGAAAAATATTGGGATAAATGTAAGCATAAAAAGTTAGCTACTTTATTTTTTGAACCAAGTACAAGAACAAGACTTAGCTTTGAATCTGCTATGATAGAATTAGGAGGAAATGTGATAGGTTTCTCAGAATCATCATCAAGTTCAACAGCAAAAGGAGAAAGTGTATCAGATACAGTTAAAACAGTAGAATGTTATTCTGATATTATAGTAATGAGACACCCCAAAGAAGGAGCACCCTTCGTTGCATCAACAAAAACAACTGTACCAATAATAAATGCAGGAGATGGAGGACATAATCATCCAACACAAACTTTAACAGATTTACTAACAATCTCATGTGAAAAAAATAGATTAGATAATCTAACTATAGGATTATGCGGAGATTTAAAATTTGGTAGAACGATTCATTCTTTAATTACAGCAATGTCAAGATATAAAAATATTAAATTTGTATTAATTTCACTAGAAGAACTTAAAGTTCCTGAATATATAAAAGAAGAGGTGCTAGAAAAAAATAATATAGATTATGTTGAGACCACTAATATAGAAGAATATATTAATGAATTAGATATTTTATATATGACAAGAATACAAAAAGAAAGATTCTTTAATGAAGAAGAATATTTGAGATTGAAAGATTGCTATATTTTGGATAAAGAAAAATTAACCAAGGCTAAAACTGATTTATGTATTATGCATCCACTACCAAGAGTAAATGAGATAAAGACAGAAATAGACGATGATCCAAAAGCATGTTATTTTAAACAAGTTAGATATGGAAAATATATTAGAATGGCACTTATTTTAAAAATGTTAGGAATAAAATAAAGGAGAAATTATATGAATATAGATAGCATAAAAAATGGAATTGTAATTGATCATATACAAGCTAAAAAAGGAATGGAAATATATGAGACCCTTAAATTAGAAGAATTGGATTGTCAAGTAGCAATCATAACTAATGCTAAGAGCAAAAAAATGGGAAGAAAAGATATAATTAAGATAGACAAAAATATAGATTTAGATTTAGACATATTAGGTTATATAGATGAAAATATAACTATTAATATTATAGAGAATGATAAAAACATTAGAAAATACCATGTAGAATTGCCAAAGGAAATAGTAAATATATTAAAATGTAAAAACCCAAGATGTATAACATCTGTGGAAAATGAATTAGATCAAGTATTTATATTAACAGATAAAGACAAAAAAGCTTACAGATGCAAATATTGTGAAACATTAAATTAACAGAAAGAGGCGATTAAAATAAAAAAGACAAATTGGAAAGACAATATAATTAAAATTTTATTAGTTATTGTAGTTCTTGCTATAGCTATATTAAGTATTATATTGTTAAATATGAAAGATAGTTCTAACACAGAACAAGTAAATCAAATAGAGCAAAATAAATCTATAGAACAAGAAAATATTATGAATGAAGATAAAATAAATGATGAATTAGAAAAGAGTGATGAATTGTTTAGTCAGTATTATGATAAAGCAGAACAATTACTAAATAATATGACATTAGAAGAAAAAGTAGGTCAAATGTTCCTAGCAAGATATCCAGAAAGTGGGGTAATAGATGAGATAAAAAATGAAACTCCTGGTGGATATATTTTATTTAGTAGAGATTTTAGAAATGAAACAAAAGATAGTATCTTAAAAGAATTAACACAATGCCAAAACGAGAGTAAAATAAAGTTAATATTAGGAGTAGATGAAGAAGGTGGAACAGTTGTAAGAGTAAGTTCATATAAAGCATTTAGAAATACTAAATTCTTATCCCCACAAGATTTATGGAAAAATGGTGGATTAGATGCTATTTTGGAAGATTCAACAGAAAAATCAAATTTACTAAAAAGTATAGGACTTAATATGAATCTAGCTCCAGTAGCAGATGTACCTACGAAACGCACTTCATTTATGTATGAGAGGTCATTTGGCAGAGGGGCAGAGGAAACAGCTATATATGTAAATAGAGTAGTAAATAGAATGAATGAAGATAATATAATGTCTACTCTAAAACATTTCCCAGGCTATGGAGATAATATAGATACTCATACAGGAATTGCGATAGATAAAAGGGAATATGGTACATTTCAAACATCAGATTTTTTGCCATTTAAATCAGGAATTGAAGCAAAAGCACCCACAATATTAGTAAGCCATAATATTGTGGAAAGCATGGATAAAGAAAAACCAGCATCATTATCAGAAAATGTGCATAAAATTCTAAGAGAGGAATTAAAATTCTCGGGAATAATAATGACAGATGATTTAGCAATGGATGCTGTAAAAGGATATGTAGAAAATGGACAAGCAGCAGTTCAAGCAGTGCTTGCAGGAAATGATATGATTATATCTTCAGATTTTGTACAACAAAAAAGTGAAGTAATAAATGCAATAAATAACGGAAAAATTCCAGAAGAGAGAATAAATTTAGCGGTTAGAAGAATTCTAGCTTGTAAATATTACTATGGAATAATTTAAAGATTAATATAGAATAAAGGATAGACGGCAGTTTTGTACTGTCGTTTTTTAATATTTAAAATAAAAAAGGAATAAAAAATTTCTTTATTTAATAGAATTAAATATCAAAATGAAAGAGGTATTTAATTATGGAAATGCATGATAAAGAGTTAAGTAAATTAAAAGTAGGAGACATAACAGTAGAACTAATGTATTCTCAAGATGTAAGTATAGATGAATGTATAGAAAATATTTTAAAGAAAAAAGGAAACTATTAATTTAAAAATTGGACAAGGAGAGTAATAAAATTGACTGGAAGAAAATCGAAATATGATTTAATAAATTCTAAAAATAATAATGAAAAGACTTGGTCATCTGCAATATATATAAGGCTTTCACAAGAGGATAATGATGTAAAAGCAGAGAAAATAGAAAGTAATAGTATAACAAGTCAGAAAGCTATATTAAATGAGTATATTAACGAGCACAAAGATTTAATTATATATGATACGTATATAGATGATGGGTATACGGGAACAGATTTTAATAGGCCAGGATTCCAAAGATTATTAGAAGACATAAGGAAAGGAAATATAAATTGTGTCATTGTAAAAGATTTATCAAGACTTGGAAGAAACTATATAGAGGTGGGAAATTATATAGAGCAAATATTTCCTTTATTAAATATTAGATTTATTGCAATAAATGATAATGTAGATAGTTTTAAAAATCCCACAAGTACAAACACAATATTAGTACCTTTTAAGAATCTAATTAATGATGAATATTGTAGAGATACATCTATAAAAATAAGGTCTGCTTTAGACGGAAGAAAAAAGAAACGGAGAATTTGTAGGTGCTTTTCCTAGTTATGGATACATAAAGGATACTAAAGATAAGCATAAATTAATTATTGATAAAGAAGCTGCTGAAATTGTAAAAAAAATATTTGAATGGAAAGTGAACGAAGGGTTAGGAAATCTAAGTATTTGTCGTAAATTAAATGATATGGGGGTACTAAATCCAACTGGATATAAGAAGAAAAAATTAAATCAGAATTATAGTAATTCAAAAATAATAGAACAAGACTTTTTGTGGTGTCCATCTACAATCAGAAATATATTAAAAAATGATATCTATATTGGAAACATTACACAAGGTAAAAGAAAAGTAAAGAGTTATAAAATTCATAAAATAGAACAAGTTCCAGAAAATGAATGGATTAGAAAAGAAAATATGCATGAGGCAATTATAGATAAAAAATTATTTGATAAAGCTCAGAACTTAAGAAAAGTTGACACAAGAGTACAGAATAATGGAAAATTAAGTATTTGGGCAGGTATTCTAAGATGTGGAGACTGCAAAAGAGCAATGCATAAAAAATATTGCAAAAATAAAACTGGAAAAATATATGAATATTATGTTTGTAGTACATATAGAAAAAAGTCTAATAATTTATGCACAAAACATACTATAAAAATAGACGATTTAGAAAATGCAGTATTAACCGCTATAAGGATGTGTATTGAGTCGTTATCTGATATAGAAAAGATACTACAAGATGCTAAAAAATATAATAAAATTAAAGGATTAGACCAAGAAATACAAAATATAAAAATATCAAAACAAAAGGATATTGAAAAAATAGATAATTTAAAAAGATATTTATACGAAGACTTTAGAAATGAGTTAATAACTAAAGAAGAGTATTTAGCTTATAAAAGAAAATATGAACAAAAAATAAAAAATGCAAAAGAGATTATCAATAATTTAGATAGACAGAAGCAAGAACAAGAAAACAATATAAATGAGAAAAACGAATGGATAGAACAATTTAAAGTAAATAAAAATATTATATCATTAGACAGAGATGTTATAGTAGAGCTGATTGATTATATAGAAATTTATGAGAATAATAAAATTAGAATTTATTTTAAATTTACGTGTTAGTATTCAATAAATATTTGTAGTGACAAAATGAAGCAAGCAGGAGGTGTAGCAGCACCTGTAGGAGGACAGATACTATCTGAAGTATTACCATATCTAGAATTGCAAAAGGATAACATTACAGAAGAAATAATACAAGTGGAGGTACCAGATTTTAGAAACAAAACAGTTAAAGAAGCAAAAGATATGGCAAAGGAGTTGGAGATAGAAATAGAGATTAATGGAAATAATCAAGAAAATATAAATGATAAAGTTATTAGTAATCAAATTCCACTTCCTGGCATAAAAATTAATAATGATACAAAAATATATTTAGATTTAGAAGAATAAAATACAGTAAATTTAAAAAATTAAAAAAAACTATACAAAAGAATAATTTAGTTATATAATATTATCGAAAAATTGTATTTGAAGGGGGAACAATATGAACCTTAAAAATATTCTATTAGGACTAGATGGAGTAAAAGCTAGAGGCAACATAGATATAGATATCAATTCAATAGAAGAAGATTCAAGGAAAATAAAAAAAGGAGATTTATTTTTTGCAATAAAAGGTTTTGTATTAGATGGAATGGACTATATAGATGATGCCATAAAAAATGGTTCTAAGGCAATTGTTGTAAGTGCTGATTCGGATTTTAAATCATTGAAGCTACCAGAAGATGTTACTTTAATAGTAGTCCCAGATGTTAGAAAAGCAATGGCAATAGCAGCATCAAATTTTTATAATAATCCATCAGAGAAATTTAAATTAGTTGGAGTTACAGGAACAAAGGGAAAAACAACAACAACATATATGATAAAAGAAATATGTGAAAAACAAGGATATAAAGTAGGATTAATAGGAACTATAGAAAACTATATAGCAGGTAAATCATTGGGAAATAGTGAAAGAACAACGCCTGGAAGCATAGAATTACAAAGAATGTTTTCTGAAATGGTTGAGGCAAAATGTGATGTTGTAGTAATGGAAGTTTCATCACAAAGTTTAAAACTAGATAGAGTATATGGCGTAGATTTTGATATAGGTGTATTTACTAATTTATCAGAAGATCATATAAGCTCAAGTGAACATAAAGATATGAATGATTATTTTGAAACTAAATGTAAATTATTTGATATTTGTAAAATAGGATTTGCAAATTCTGATGATATATACACTCACAAGCTATTAAAAAGAGATACAAAGGCTGAAATAATAACATATGGAATAGATAATTATAGCAATATCTTAGCAAAGGATATTACAATTACAAATTCTTATGTGGATTTTAAAATACGAATGGGCGAAAGGAATGAAAGAGTAAAAACAGGAATTCCAGGAAGATTTAGTGTTTATAATTCTCTTGCAGCAATAGCAGTTACACAAAAATTAGGATGTTCAACAGAAAATATAAAAGAAGCATTGTTAAATGTCAGAGTTCCAGGAAGGTCAGAATTAGTAGATAATAAAAAAGATCTAACAATAATGATAGATTATGCACATACACCAGATAGTTTAGAAAATATATTATTAGCAGTTAAATCCTATACTAGAGGAAGAGTGATTTGTGTATTTGGATGTGGAGGAAATAGAGATAAAGCTAAAAGACCTAATATGGGTGAAGTAGCAGGAAGAGTAGCAGATTTTACAATAATAACAACAGATAATCCAAGAGATGAAGAACCAGAAAAGATTATTAATGAGATTGAAGTAGGAATAAAGAAAACAAAAGGAAATTATAAAGTTATAGTAGATAGAAAAGAAGCAATAGCTGAAGCCATAAAAATGGCTAATAAAACAGATATTATAGTTATTGCTGGTAAAGGGCATGAGTTATATCAAGAAATAAAAGGGGTTAAATATCCTTTTGATGAAAGAATCATTGTAAAAGATATAATTAATGAAACATTAGAAAAAGAAAAGAAATAAAATAACATAAGAAAACAAAAAGTAAAGGGTGATATGATTGGATTTTCAGATACAACTGTTACTTCTTACTTTCTTAGTTACTGTAATATTTTCACTACTTATAATACCTATATTAAGAAAGTTAAAAGTTGGACAGATTGAGAGGACAGATGGGCCTCAATCACATTTAAAAAAACAAGGAACTCCCACAATGGGAGGAATTATAATGATAGTAGGAATAACTATTATTACTTTAATAGTTGCACTTTACTACTATTTAAAAGGAAATATAGAAGTTGCAACAAGGTTATTACCGCTATTATTTACTTCGATAGGATTTGGAATTGTGGGATTTGTTGATGACTTCAAAAAATTAGTACTAAAAAACACAACTGGGTTAAAACCAGCATATAAAATGTTGGGCTTACTTATAATATCAGTAGGATATACAGTATATTTAATTAATGTATTAAATACTGGAACAGATATTTATATACCATTTCTTAAGGAATATATACAAGTTCCAGCAATATTATATATTCCATCAGCAATATTTGTAATGCTAGCAACAACAAATGCAGTAAATTTAACTGATGGAGTAGATGGATTATCAACTAGTGTAACAACGATTATAATTACCTGTTTAACAGTAATTGGAATAATATTTGATGTAAAAGAAATAATTTTATTTGGTTGTATAGCATGTGGAAGTAATTTAGCATTCTTATTATTTAATCTTCATCCAGCTAAAATTATGATGGGGGATACAGGTTCACTTTTGCTAGGAGGAGTAATAGCAAGTATAGCATTATATTTAAAACTGCCACTACTCTTAGTAATAATAGCAATAGTTCCAGTATTAGAGACTGTATCAGTAATTTTGCAAATAGCATTTTTTAAGTTAACTGGAAAAAGAATATTTAAAATGGCACCTTTACATCATCACTTTGAATTATCAGGTTGGAGTGAAAACAAGGTTGTATCAATATTTAGTGTAGTAACATTAATATTTTGCATTATAGGTTTGAATAGTATATAAAGGAGAAAAGATATGGCAATTAAAGCAAATAAAAATTCAACTTTTGCTAATAAGCAAATGGATTTTATTTTACTAATTGTAGTAATAATATTACTAGCATTAGGTTTAATAATGGTCTTATCTGCTAGTTCTCCTTCCGCTCTTGCAGAAACAGGAGATGACAGCTATGTGTATTTTAGAAAACAAGGCTTAGTAGCAATAGTTGGAATAATTGCAATGCTGCTCATTTCAAAAATTGATTATAGAAAATACAAAAAATTTAGTAAAATTGCGTATATAGGATCAATAATAATACTACTTATGGTACTTATTCCTGGAATTGGATATGAAGCAGGTGGAGCATATAGATGGATTACAATTGGAACAAGATTTCAACCATCTGAAATAGCAAAAGTAGCTTTAATAATATTTTATGCAGCATATTTATCAGATCATTTGAAAGAAATAGATAGCTTTAAAAAAGGTTTTTTAAAGCCATTCTTAATATTATTGCCAATAATTTTAATATTGATTTTAGTTCAAGACCATTTAAGTGCGACAATAATAATTATTATGGTAGTATCTATAATGATGCTTACTGCAGGTTCAAAGCTAAGATATTTTCTAAGCTTTGGAACACTTGGAGCAATAGGAGGAGTAGGAGGATTATACTTACTAGCAAAATTCACAGAAAAAGGAGCGTTCAGAATTGCAAGAATAGTTTCTTTCCTAGACCCATGGGCAGATAAACAAGGAGATGGATGGCAAATAATACAAAGTTTATATGCAATAGGATCTGGAGGACTATTCGGGGTAGGCTTAGGAGAAAGCAAGCAGAAATATTTATACATATCAGAGCCACAAAATGATTTTATATTTTCAGTTTTAGCTGAAGAACTTGGTTTTGTTGGATGTGCAGCAGTTATAATATTATTTGCAATATTTATTTGGAGAGGAATTCTAATAGCAATGAAAGCTCCAGATACATTTGGAAGCTTATTAGCAATAGGAATTACATCATTGATAGGATTACAAGCAATTATAAATATAGCAGTTGTAACTTCTTCAATGCCAGTTACTGGAATGCCATTACCATTCTTTAGCTATGGTGGAACTGCTCTATTTATATTATTATGCTCTGTGCGGAGTATTGCTTAATATATCAAGGTCAGGCTCAAAAGTTTAGCGAAAGATTTGGAGGTAAACATGAAAGTATTAATTGCAGCAGCAGGAACAGGTGGACATATTAATCCAGGAATAGCAATAGCAAATAAGATAAGAAAAGAAAACCCAAAAGCAAAAATAATATTTGTTGGAACCAATAGAGGTTTAGAAAATGATTTAGTACCAAGAGCAGGGTATGAATTAGAGAAAATAGAGGTATATGGATTAAGTAGTAAACTATCTATTAATAATATAAAAAATATGTTTAAAACATTGAAGGGATATAGTCAAGCTAAGGAATTAATAAAAAAATATAAACCGGATATAGTAATAGGCACAGGAGGTTATATTGGAGGACCTGTAGGATTGGCAGCAATAAAAAATAATATTCCTACAATTTTTCATGAAAGTAATGCTTATCCAGGAAAAACAGTTAAAATGTTATCAAAAAAAGCTGATAAAATATTATTGGGATTTGAAGATACAAAATCCAGATTACCTAAAGCTAAAAAACTAGTGGTCACTGGAACACCTACAAAATTTAAAGGCATAAGTTTAACAGAAGAAGAAAAAGAAAAAAAGAAAAAAGAATTAGGAATAAATTTAAGTTTGCCATTAATTTTAGTGTTTGGGGGTAGCCAAGGGGCTAGAGTTATTAATGAGGCAATTATAGATATAATAGAAAATAAGATAAATTCTAACTATCAAATTTTATGGGCATCAGGTCCGAAACAATATGATATTATAAAAGAACAACTAGAAAATAAAAATATTAATATACACAATATACCTAATGTGAAAATCTTACCATATATTTACGATATGGAAGAAATGATGCAAATAACTGATTTGGTAGTTTGTAGAAGTGGAGCAATGACAATTGCTGAAATTGAAATTTCGGGAAAACCAGCAATATTTATACCATTACCAAGCCACTCTGCAAATAGACAAGAAGATAATGCAAGAATATTAGAAAGAGCAGATGCAGCAAAAGTAATATTAAATAAAGATTTAAATGCAGAAAATCTAAATAATTTAATAACGGAGTTAATTTCAGATAAATATAGATTAAAAGAAATGGGAGAAAATGCGAAGAAACTCGCAATATATGATGTAGAAGATAAGATATATAATGAACTCAAAGAATACATAGAAAAAGTACAATAATTATTATTGTACTTTTTATCATTTTAATTACAAAAAAATAAATTAGAAAATATAATGTAGAAATGAGTTTTTTAGCAACATAATTAGTCGAAAATTAATTAAAAAAGTAGATTAATGACGCATAAATTGCCTTGAACTAGTAGGATAAATACTATATTATTTTAATATAGAATCTTAAAGTGGGGGGTAAAAATGAAAAAATTTTATGGTGGAATATTTATGAATAAAGATAAATTAAAAAAGGTAGGAATATTATATCCAGTTAAAATCGAATATTATAAGACTAAAGAAGAAGGAAAAATTGATGTTTATGGTATAGAAGTAGTGAAAACTGAATATAAAAAAGATAGAATATCAACAGAAGAAATTAAAATAAACAGAATAACAGAAGATGAAACGGAAGCAAATCATATATTAGATATGCTAAAGAAAAATGAAGTGACTCCTATTGTTGCTAGGGAAGTGGTTCAAGATTATATAAGATATTAATTTAAATAAATGACTTGAAAAAAAAATCAATTTAGTCTAAAATACAATATGACATTGAGCAAGAAAGGAGAAACCATGGCAGATAAGTTGATAATAGTTGAATCACCAGCTAAAGCAAATACTATAAAGAAATTCTTAGGTGGAAATATAAAGGTAATTGCATCAATGGGGCACATAAGAGATTTACCAAAATCAACAATGGGTGTAGATGTAGAAAATGATTTTGAACCTAAATATATAAATATAAGAGGTAAAGCTTCTTTAATAAATACATTAAAAAAGGAAGCAAAAGCTGCTAAAAAAATATATCTAGCAACTGACCCCGACCGTGAAGGGGAAGCTATTGCCTGGCATCTAGCATGTATTTTAGATATACCAAAGGATGAAATTGATAGAGTAACATTTAATGAAATAACCAAAACAGCAGTTCAGAAAGCAATTAAAGAGCCTAGAAAAATAGATATAAACTTAGTAAATGCTCAACAAGCAAGAAGAGTTTTAGATAGAATTGTTGGTTATAAGATGAGTCCTGTATTGTGGAAGAAAGTTAGAAGAGGACTTTCAGCAGGAAGAGTTCAATCTGTTGCAGTTAAGTTGATTGTAGATAGAGAAGAAGAAATAGAAAATTTTATTCCAAAAGAATATTGGAACATATATGCAACATTATCTGAAAATGAAAATAAGAAATCTTTTGAAGCAAAATTTTATGGAAAAAATAATAAAAAAGTAGAAATAAATTCAAAAGAAGAAGTGGATGAAATTTTAAAAAATATAAAGAATAAAAAATATATAGTAGAAGATGTAAAAACTGGAGAAAAGAAAAGAACTCCAGCACCACCTTTTACAACTAGTACAATGCAACAGGAAGCTTCAAGGAAGTTAGGTTTTACATTAAAGAAAACTATGTCTGTAGCTCAAAGTCTATATGAAGGTGTTAAGATTGAAGGTAAAGGTACAGTTGGACTTATAACATATATGAGAACGGATTCTACAAGGATTTCAGAAGAAGCAAGACGAGCAGTAAAAGAGCAAATAATTAGTAAATATGGTGAAAAATATTACGAAAATAGATATTATAAAACAAAGTCAGACTCTCAAGATGCACATGAGGCAATAAGGCCCACTTATGCAGACCTAGATCCAGATGGCATAAAATCATCTTTAACAACTGATCAGTATAAATTATATAAATTAATATATAATAGATTTACAGCAAGTCAAATGTCAGCAGCAGTATATGATACAATAGCTGTAACAATAGACGTTAATAATTATACTTTTAAGGCAAGTGGACAAACTATTAAATTTAAAGGATTTATGACTCTATATGTAGAAGGTACTGATGAAAATGAAGAAGATGATAACAGTCAAATTCCTAATTTAAAAGTAAATCAAGAATTAAAACAAGAAAAAATAGAAGCAAAGCAAAGTTTTACAGAGCCACCAGCAAGATATACAGAAGCAAGCTTAGTAAAGGCTCTAGAAGAAAAAGGAATCGGAAGACCAAGTACATATTCCCCAATAATAACAACAATATTGGAGCGAAGATATGTTGAAAAAAGGCAAAAGCAATTATATCCTACAGATTTAGGAAAAGTCGTTAATAAATTACTTACCGAAAATTTCAACGATGTAATAAATGTTGAGTTTACAGCAAAAATAGAAAATGAATTTGATAGTATTGCAGAAGGAAAAGAAGAATGGAAAAAAATGATTAGGGAGTTTTATACTCCATTTGAAGTAGAAGTAGAAAAAGTAGAAAAAGAATTAGAACATGTTGAATTAAAAGAAGAAGTGTCTGATGTACCTTGTGAAAAATGTGGTAGAATGATGGTAATAAAATATGGAAGATACGGAAAGTTCTTAGCTTGTCCGGGATACCCAGAATGTAAAAATGCAAAACCATTAGTCCAAACAATAGATGTACCTTGTCCAAAATGTGGTGCAAAGGTCCAAGTTAGAAAAACAAAAAGAAGAAGAAATTACTATATATGTGAAAATAATCCTAAAACTTGTGATTATATTTCTTGGAATAAACCAAAACCAGGAGAAAAATGGGATCCAAGTAAAGAGGAAAAAGTAGAAGAAAATAGTGCAAAGAAAACAACTAAAAAAAGAACAACAGGAAAGAAAAAAGCTACAACGAAAAAGAAATAATGCAAAAAAGACTTCGCCAAGAAAGGCGGAGTTTTTCTACTATTGTCTATTTGCAAAAAAAGTAGTATAATAAATTATCAAAAATTAAAAATATAGAGGTTTGTTATGTTTGTAAATAATGAAATAATAGATGAATTATATGATGGTGCAGGAGAAATAAGAAACGAAAAAGCAGAAAAATTATACAATGATTCTAAAGTAAAAATTACAAAAGTTGTCTATGAAAATAAGAACAACTTTGAGATCTATAGTAATGTTTTAGATGACAAAAATAAATATGATGCACATATAAACGTTAGATCAGGAGAAATCGAAAATTTAGAATGTACGTGTCCCGATAATAATAAAAATTATTGTACATGTGCTCATTTATTGGCTACAATGCAAGAATTTGTTAATAATGAAGAATATGAGAATATCTATGGGGGAACAGCCAAATTAGAAAAAAAGAGTAATACTACAAAAAATACAGAATACAGAAGTTTTAAACAAGTATTAAATGCTTTTTATAATGCAGAAATAGAAGTAGAAGACAAAAATGAAGATATTGTAAAAGGTAATCATAAAGTTAAAATTTATCCTAGAATTATTATTGATAAACTTTATAAAGAAGTTAAAATAGAAATAAGTATAGGAGAAGAAAAGATATATAAAATTAAGAGTCTATCAGAATTTTATGACAGATTCTTAAATAGAGAAAAAGGTAAATATGGTTCAAAATTAGAGTTTGTACATGTAAAAGAAAACTTTGATAATGACAGTCGTCCATTATTGGATTTTATATTAAAACATGCAGAAATTATAAAATATGTAAATAGCAGTGGAAATGCTGGATATAGGTATTATGGAAAAGTCTTAAGTGATAATTGTATTATTTTAAGTAATACTGCTATGGATGAATTCTTCAACATGATGAATGGAAAGAACCTTGAAATTATAAATGATAATGAGGAAATGGAAGTAGAATATGTATTAGAGCAACCAAATATAAAATTTAGTATAGAACAAATAAATAAGGATGAATTTATATTAGAGCCTTTACTGGACTCTTTTGATTATACTATTTTAGAAGGAAAGAAATATTTATATATTTTAATGGAAAAGAAGTTATATAGAACAGAAAAAGAATATAAAGATACTGTTTTAAAACTATTAGATATTTTCAAGAAAAACTATACAAGGGGAATAAAGTTTAGCATAAAAGAGTTACCAGATTTTTTCTCATTGATAGTACCAAAATTAAAAAATAGCATAATTATAGAAGATATAGACAATAAAATAAGAGAAAAATATATTCCAAAAGAATTAAATGTAAAGCTATATTTAGATTATGATAAAAACAACTATTTAATAGCAGAAATAAAATTTATATATGGAGATGTTGAATTTAATCCTTTGGATATAAATAATGTACCAAATGTAGCAAGAAATATAGTACAAGAAACAAATGTATTAAATATGTTCAGAAGGACGGGATTCTTATTAGATACAGCAAACTTGAGATTTATATTAGTTAAAGATGATGCAATATATGACTTTTTAGTAAATCAAATTGAAGATTATATGCAAAGATTTGAAGTGCTAGTAACGGACAATTTTAAAGCAAAAGAAATAAGAGAACCAAAATTAGGAACAATAGGAGTTAAAGTAGAAAATAATCTTTTAGATATAGACTTAACAGGATTAGATTTAGATAGAAGCGAATTAAAAGAATTATTAGATAAATACAATATAAGAAAAAAATATCATAGGTTAAAAGATGGTAGTTTTATTGATTTAGAAAAAAGTGAAGATATAAAATTCCTAAGTAGTCTAGAATTAGGGATGGAAGTAGGTTATAAAGAGTTAGAAAGTGGTAAAATAAAAGTTCCGATGTATAGAACTTTATATCTAAATAAATTATTAGAAAATGTTGCAGGAATAGAAGTACAAAAAAATTCAGACTATAAAGAATTGGTAAATGACTTAACAGATAAAGAAGTTGACAAAGATATAAAAATTCCAGAAGGCCTAAAATGTAAGTTAAGATATTATCAAAAAACTGGATATAAATGGCTTAAAACATTAGAACAATATAAATTGGGTGGAATACTAGCTGATGATATGGGACTTGGAAAAACTGTACAAATTCTAGCTTTATTGTTAGATTACAAAGAAAATGAAAAACATCCATTACCTTCAATTGTAATTACTCCAAGTTCACTTGCATTAAATTGGAAAAGTGAAATTGAAAAGTTTACAGATGGAATGAAAATACTCGTTATGGGTGGGTCTTTAGAGGAAAGAAAAAAGAAGATAGATTCTATAAATAATTATGACCTAGTAATAACATCATACGATTTATTAAAAAGAGATATCGAATATTATAAAGAAAAAAATTATATATTTAAATATCAAATAGCAGATGAAGCGCAATACATAAAAAATAGTAATACACAAAATGCGAAAGCATTAAAAAACATCAATGCACAAGTTAAATTTGCTCTTACAGGAACACCTATAGAGAATTCATTAGCCGAGTTATGGTCTATTTTTGATTATATAATGCCAGGTTATTTATTTACATATAAAAAGTTTAAACAGATTTATGAAGTACCTATTATAAAAGAGAATAGTCAAGAAATGATTGATAAATTAAAAATGCTTATAGAACCATTTATATTAAGAAGAGTTAAAAAAGATGTTTTAAAAGAGCTTCCAGAAAAAAGTGTAACTATCTTAAATAGTGAAATGGAAGGAGAACAGTTAAAAATATATATGTCGTATCTGGCACAAGCGCGTAGTGAAGCAATGCAGGAAATAAAAAATAAAGGAATAGAAAAATCACAAATAAAAATTCTAGCATTGTTAACAAGGCTTAGACAAATATGCTGCCATCCAGCATTATTTATAGAAAATTATAATGGAGAAAGCAGTAAATTAAATCAATGTATTGATATAGTAAAAGATGCTGTAAAAGGTGGACATAAAATATTAATATTTTCAGGATATACATCAATGTTTAATATAATAGAAGGAAACCTTGCAAAAGAGGGTATTCCATATTATAAATTAACAGGACAAACAAAAATTGATGAGAGAATGGAACTAGTTGAAGATTTTAATAACAATGAAAATGTAAAAGTATTCTTGATTTCGTTAAAAGCTGGGGGAACAGGGCTTAACTTAATTGGTGCTGATATGGTTATTCATTATGATCCTTGGTGGAATATGTCAGCAGAAAATCAAGCTACAGATAGAGCATATAGAATTGGTCAAAAAAATAATGTACAAGTATATAAATTGATTACCAAAAATTCTATCGAAGAGAAAATTTATAATCTTCAAGAAAAAAAATCAAAATTAATAGATAATATGCTAAATACAGAAACAACATTTATAAATAAATTGTCTAAAGAAGATATTATGAACTTATTTAACTAATGTAAAGGAAACTATGTATTTATGATAGTTCCCTTTGACTTCTTATTTATGAAAGGAAAGCTATGGAAAAATATATAAATATTATAGGGGGAGGATTAGCAGGAACAGAGGCTGCATATCAAATTGCTAAAAGAGGTATAAAAGTAAAACTATTTGAAATGAAGCCTAACAAGTTTTCTCCTGCACATTCAAACAAAAATTTAGCTGAAATAGTATGTAGTAATTCATTTAAATCTAAACTACATACTAGTGCTTGTGGATTGTTAAAAGAAGAATTAAATAAAATGGATTCTTTATTACTAAGGATTGCGGAAGAAGTAGAGGTTCCAGCAGGACAAGCCTTAGCTGTGGACAGAGAAATGTTTTCACAAAGAGTTACAGAAGAAATAGAGTCTAATGAAAATATAGAGGTTATAAATGAAGAAATAACTGATTTAAATAGATTTAAAGGAGAAATAGTTATAATAGCCACTGGTCCATTAACATCAGATAATTTAGCAGAGTATATTGTTAAACTAACAGGAGTAGATAAAATGTATTTTTATGATGCAGCAGCTCCTATTGTTACAAAGGAAAGCATAAATTTTGATATTGCTTTTTGGGGTGATAGATATGGAAAAGGTGATTCGAATTATATAAATCTACCTATGGAAAAAGAAGAATATGAGAAATTTTATAATCAACTTATAAATGCTGAAGTAGTAGAACTTCATAATTTTGAAAAGAAAGAAATATTTGAAGGTTGTATGCCCGTGGAAGTAATGGCGAAAAGAGGAGAAGATACATTAAGATTTGGTCCACTAAAACCAGTAGGTTTTACAAATCCGCATACAGGGAAAAGACCATATGCAATTGTACAATTGCGACAAGATGATAATAAAGGAACGATTTTTAATTTAGTTGGCTTTCAAACTAATTTAAAATTCGGAGAGCAAAAAAGAGTATTTAGATTAATTCCAGGTTTAGAGAATGCTGAATTTGTAAAATATGGTGTAATGCATAGGAATACATATATTAATTCTACGAAATTATTAGATAATACTTATTGCCTAAAAGAAAATAATGATATATATTTTGCAGGACAAATAACCGGTGTGGAAGGATATGTAGAGTCTATAATGTCTGGATTGTTGGCAGGAATAAATGCAGCTAATAAAGTCCTAGGAAAAGAAAAATTAATCTTATCCGAAGAAACAATGAGTGGAGCAATAACAAAATATATTTCTACAGATAATGACAAATTTCAACCAATGAACGCTAACTTTGGTATATTACCACAATGGGAGAAAAAAATAAAAGATAAGAAATTAAAGTATGCTAAATTGGCAGATAGAGCCTTAGAAAGCCTAGAAAATGATATTATAAATAAATTATGATAATAAAAAGAAACAAGTTAAATTACTATTTAACTTGTTT
>CALXZQ010000010.1 GCA_944393275.1 uncultured Clostridia bacterium | reverse complement strand
GAAATATCGATTAGATGTTTCTAATCGATATTTGTTTACTTTATTTTACATATTCATTTAATGGTTTATTCTTATATGTTAGTTCTCCCATTTTTTCTGTTGTTATATATCCTGCTGGAGCATTTATTACATCTGGAATTCTATTTACTATAGTTGCACAAGTTAATTCTACTGTATTTGGTTTTGCGATAACTAAAGTTGTGGTAGGTTCTCCCTCTATAGTCCATTCATTCTTATCATAATCTTCTGGTGAATAAACTTTTCCAATACATTCCGTTTCTAGCACAATTCCTTCTTCTGTTTCTGTTGTTACAACAGCACTCATTCCAGTACTATCGCCTGCTTTAACTGTCATATTTAATGTTGAAGAAAATATATCTTCTTTATATGTTTGTGGTACAGTTTTTTGTGTTTGATTTTTTACTGTTAATCCTAATTTTGAACATAGCCATCCATTTACATTCCACATATATGATGGTAGATATTCACCTTTTAATATCATCTCTTGTCTTTCTAGATCTGTTATTCTATCTACAGAAGCAACTTCTTTATCAAATTCTTCTAATGTTAAACCAGCACCATGTGCTTTGGCTAAAGCTATTCCATAGTCTTCTACATTATAACTTGAACTTCCTTTTATTTTTGTTATTTTCTGTGTAGAACCAGCTATACTGCTAATAAGTTGTCCCCAATATATGTCTTGATATCCACTTCCTGTAATTGTACAATTATTTGCTTTAGCTATTTCATTTATTTGCTTTGTAACTTCTGGATTAGAATTCCAAGGGAAGAATGCTTCTTCACAAGTGCTAATAGCATTTAATCCTAATTTTGCACATAACAAGAAAGCATCTTTAATATCATTTAATAAACTCATTGTTTCTACTATTACTATATCAGGTCTTACTTTTCCTAGCATTTCTTCTGCATCCTCAAGTGCAGTTATAGTAACTCCTGTTGGAGCTCCCCCCTTTATTTCACATATATCTTTTCCTATTTTATTTGGATCTACATCTATAGCTCCTACAACTTCTACACCTTTTTCTTCTAAATATCTCATTGTATATACTGCCATTTTTCCAGTACCATATTGTACTGCCTTAATCTTTCTTTCCATAAAACTTCTCCTTTCTTTATACATAGATTATTTACCATATAATTATTTTTATACTCTTTTTAAGTAAATATTGATTTTATTGCTTCTACTATAGCTTTTATTATAAAATTTCCTTCATAGAATTCTATCATTAATTCTCTTGTCGGAGGAATAAGCCATAGTATTCCTATTATAGCAAGTATAATTATAATTGCTATTAACATATCCCTAATATTAATTAATTTAATCCTCAATCTTTCCTTTTCATTTTGCATTTTTATATCAGAATATCTATATTGGTTTTGGACTTGCATATTAGGATTTGTAGTATATACTACTCTTGTTTGTACTACATTATTTTGATTGATAGCATTTTGTTTCCTTAAATCTTCTTCCATTCTAAGCCTTTGCAATCCTGCATCATATTCTGCTCTTTTAGCTTTATTAGATAAGGTTTCATATGCATCATTTAATTGTTTCATTTTACCCTCAGCTGTTTCTTTATTTTCGGGAGTTTGCAGGTCCGGATGATATTTTTTAGCTAAAACTTTATATGCTTTTTCAATTACTTCATCAGAAGCCTTTTCGCTAACTTCAAGTACTTCATATAATGTTTTCATATATTTCTCCCTTCTTTTCAATCTTAACAAATTATATCATTTTTTAAAATATATTCCTAGTATTTCCCAAAAAAATATGATATAATTTGTTAAACTTTGTATATTTAAGGAGTGTGCTTAAAATGAAATTAACAACAGATAAAGATACTTTAGCAGAATATAAAGCTTTAATATTATACATATTATTTAAGGTTAATAAGCCTTTAACTAATGATGAATTCTTAAAATTAGTATTATCCATAACCGATATAAATTATTTCTATTTTCAACAATTTTTATTAGATTTATTAGAAACACGATATATAACTTCATATTCAAATGATGATACTACTTTATATAAGATAACTCCAGAAGGAATAGAAGCACTTAAGCTTACAGGTGATATGATACCAGGCATATTAAAATTAAAAGTTGATAATAATTTTAAAAATGAATTAGATATAATTGAGAATGAGGTTTCAATTACTGCAGAATATATGCCTAAAGGAGAACACAATTACACTGTAAAATGTAAGATTGTAGAAAATGGTGAAACAATGTTTGAACTTAAAACATTTGCAGGTTCCACAGAAAAAGCCAAAATGCTTGTAGATAATTGGAAGAATAATGCCATAGATATTTACCCTAAGATTATTGAAGCATTAAATAATACTGTACATCAAACTGAATAAGAATAGTTTTTTATAAAAAAGAGAATATATCCTATATTTTATGGATACATCCTCTTTTAATTGTTTATTGGTATAATTTTTGTCTTATATATTCATATACAATAATACTTGTTGCAACTGATGCATTTAAACTCTCTGTTTTACCTAGCATAGGAATCTTAATTTTTTTATCTGCTAATTTTAATAATTCTTTTGAAACCCCATTAGCCTCATTTCCTATAATTATAACTTTCTTTTTATAGTCAATTTCATATATGCTTTTAGCTTCTTCTAATGATGTTGCACATATTTCATATCCTTGCTTTTTTAGTTCCTTTACTGTTTTTATTAAATCATTACTTCTAATAACTTTTACTCTGTATACAGCACCCATTGTAGACCTTACAACTTTTGGATTATAATTATCGGCGGTATTTTCCGATACAATAATTTGAGATAAATTAGCACTATCTACTGTTCTTAATATTGTCCCTAAATTTCCTGGATCTTGAATATTATCCAGTATAACAATTAAATCTTCGTCATAATTAATTTGCTGATTTTGATTATTTTTTTTCACAACGGCTATTATCCCCTGTGGATTTTTCACTTCTGTTATACTTTCAAATATCTTCTGTGAAACTGCTATAATATTATATTTCGCAACTTCATATAATAATTTTTGACTAATAGAACCATCTTTAACACATTCTTCACAAATAATTATCTGTTTTATTTCTACACCTTCATCAATAGCTTCTTTAATTAATTTTATTCCTTCTATGATATATTCATTATTTAAATCACGATATTTTTTATCTTTTAATTTTTTTATATTTTTTATTACTTGATTATCTTTACTAGAAATTACTTGCATAACTTTATCCTTTCTTATGGCAATATTTCTAAGAATTCTTTAATATCATCTAGCATTTTATTGTCATTTGCAGCTTCTATTTTATATGTAATATATGGCTCATTTCCCGGAGAGAATTTTATTTTATTTTTATATCTTTCTAATAATACATCTACTACTTCCATTCTGAATTTCTTAGCATCAAAGTAAAATACTATTCCATTTGCCTTTTGCATTACTTTTAATATATTATTTCTTTTGCAAAGTTCTTTTATTCTTACTATTTCAATTAAATTTTCTATTTGTTTTGGCATATCTCCATAAATATCTATTATAGTATCTATAACATTTTGTATATCTTCTTCTGTCCTACATAAAGCAATATCTTGATAAATTTTTATCTTCTGACTTGCATCTTCTATATAGTTATCAGGAATATATGTAGATATATTCAAATCTATTTGAACATCATTTTCTTCCTCAATTTCAATACCTTGCATTTCTTTTATTACTTCGTCTAATAGCTTACAATATGTATCATATCCAACTTGTTCTAGATGTCCATGTTGTATTTCTCCCAATAGACTTCCTGCACCTCTTATTTCTAGGTCTCTCATTGCTATTTTAAACCCAGAACCAAATTCTGTAAATTCTTTTATCGCTTTTAATCTTTTATCTGCGACTTCTGATAATAGTTTATCTCTTTTATATGTTATATATGCATAGCTTTGAATGTCACTTCTTCCTACTCTTCCTCTTATTTGATATAGCTGTGCTAACCCCAATCTATCTGCATTTTCAACTATTATTGTATTTGCATTTGGAATATCTATTCCTGATTCTAATATTGTTGTACATACAAGTACATCTATATTACCATTTACAAATTCCATCATTATATTTTCTAGCTCAGTACCTGTCATTTTGCCATGTGCATATGCTATATTTGCTTCTGGAACTAAATCAGATATTTCATTTGCCTTCCCTTCAATTCTTTCTACATTATTGAATAAATAAAATACCTGTCCTTTTCTTTCTATTTCTTTGGTTATAGCTTCTTTTATAACCTCTCTGTCATATTCTAACACATAAGTTTGAACTGGTTTTCTATTTTGTGGTGGTTCATATATTACGGACATATCTCTTATTCCTACAATAGACATATGCAATGTTCTTGGAATTGGAGTTGCTGTCATTGTAAGTACATCTATATTTGTTTTATATTCTTTTATTTTTTCTTTATCCTTAACCCCAAATCTATGCTCTTCATCAATTATAAGTAATCCCAAATCTTTAAACTGTACATCTTTACTAAGTAGTCTATGAGTTCCAATTATTACATCAATTTCCCCTAACTTTAATTTTCTTATTATTTCTTCTTGTTCTTTTTTTGTTCTAAATCTATTTAAAACCTCTACTCGTATTGGAAATAACTCCATTCTTTCTTTAAAAGATTCATATTGTTGATTAGCAAGTACAGTAGTTGGAACTAAGTATGCAACTTGCTTTTGATCCATAACCGCTTTAAATGCAGCTCTTATTGCTACTTCTGTTTTTCCATATCCTACATCTCCACATAATAGTCTATCCATAGGTCTTGGAGATTCCATATCTTTCTTTACTTCATCTATACATCTTATTTGATCTTCGGTTTCTTGATATGGAAAATTATTTTCAAATTCTTGTTGCCATACTGTATCTTTTGAAAAACTATATCCTTTTATTTTTTGTCTTTTTGCATATAATTCAATAAGTTCTCTTGCTACTTCTCTTAAATTATTCTTTACTCTATTTTTAGTATTAGACCATTCTTTGCTTCCCAGTCTATTTATCTTAGGTTTTTCATCACCGCTTCCAATATATTTCCTTATATTGTCTAATTGATCTGTTGGTACATATAGTATGTCATCATTTTTATATCTTATTTTTATATAATCTTTTGTTACCCCATCTGCTTTTATCGTATTTACACCAATAAATTGACCTATTCCGTGAGTCTTATGTACTACATAGTCACCAATTTTTAGTTCTTCAAATATTATTTTTTCACCTTGTTTAAAACTACTATGTACCTTTTTTCTTTTTTTCTCTACATCAATTAACTCATTTGCCGAAATAACTAAGAGTTTTAAGTCATATAGTTCAAATCCTGTTGATATTTTCTTAACTCCTATTGTTATAATATTGTCATTTATATCACTTGCTTCAAAATCTAAATCCACTTTATTTACTATTTCTTGCTTCATTAATATGTCTGATATTTTTTTTGCTTTTTCTTCTGTATCTAATAGTATATATATCTTTTTATTATTTAATTTTGCCGTTCTCAAGTCTTCAAAGAACTCTTCTATATTAGATTTATAGTAATTTACTTCTCTAAAGTTAAAATTATAGTTTTCACCTTGTACTTTTATATTAAAATCATTTTTTTCTAGATAAATATTAGCATTTTTAAATACTTTGTCTAACTCATCAATATTTCCTATATTTAGTATTCCATCTGGAATAATTCTTTCTTTTTCTACTAAAGCTTTCTGTATGTTCAAATTATCTTGTCCTATATTCTCTGCTCTTGCTCTTATTTTTCCTATTTCATCAAAAAATATTAATGAGTCTTGTGAAATGTATTCTAGTATATTTGATTTATTTGAATAAAAACAATTAAAATATTTTTCTACTTTACTTACAAAGTCTCCATTTTTTATAAGCTCTATATCTTCATTTACATTTTCCAATTGCTTGTTTGTAAAGCTTCTTTTTAATATTTTTTTACATACATCATCTATACTACATTCTAATAAGTATTCGTGCATTGGATAGATATCTATTTGTTCTATCATCTGTGTTGATCTTTGTGTTGCAATATCAAAATATCTTATTGAATCAACATCATCTCCCCAAAATTCAATTCTTATTCCCAGCTTTTCTGTTAAAGAGATATCTATTATTCCACCTCTACTACTAAACTGTCCTTTTCCATCAATTAAGTCATATCTCACATATCCCAATTTTACTAATGTCTGTTTAAAATCATCTATATTTAATATATCCCCTACTTTTAGACTTATTACATTTTTAAACAAAACTTCTTTTGAAATCATTTTTTGCATAATAGCTTCAATGGTTGTAATCAATATTGGTTTTTCTATGTTTTGTAATTTAATAAGTGCTTCTATTCTCTCATAAGGTAAATCTTTGCTTTCTGCTATATAATCATAAGTCAATATTTCCTTCTTAGGAAAATATACTACATCTTTACTAAAGCTTTTTATATTTTCTAATAACTTTTTTGCTTGAAGTTCATTATATGTAATAATACAAATCGGTTTGTCTGTAACTTCCTTTGTAGCTATAACAAATTGTGTAGCACCTACGTCAGTTAAGCCCGATAATATAACCGGACCTTTTTTTATTTCTATATTATTTAAATAATCTTTAAATTTTTCAGATTGTAATAATTCTTTAGTTATTAAATTCATTTGTCTACTCCTTAGAATAGGATAAACACAATATATAATATATTATTGTATTTTTCAAGTTTTCTCATATTTTATATGAAAATTTAATATATATTAATAAATATCTAATATGGTGATTATTATGACAAAAATATTTTTTAATTTTAAATTTTATATACTTTCTATAAAGAGAAATATTCTATCAATATTTTTTATTTTGTTTACTATTTCTTTAGTACTTTTTTCTAGTAGTAATTTGAATGCTGCTAAGTCACGGATTATTACTTTGGGCAAATAATGTTGTTCCTTCACTATTTCCTTTTTTTGTAGCTACAGAAATATTAGGCTATACTAATGTTGTATCAATTCTAGGAAGATATCTAAATAAAATAATGAGACCACTTTTTAATGTCCCTGGTGAAGGTGCTTTTCCCTTTATTATGGGTATAATTAGTGGTTACCCAACTGGTGCCAAAATTGTTGCTAATTTAAAAGAAAGCGGCATATGTTCTGATGTAGAAGCTGAAAGACTTCTCGCTTTTACTAATAATTCCGGTCCATTATTTATTTTAGGTACTGTTGGTGTTAGTTTATTTGGTAATACTACTATTGGTTTTTTACTTTTGTTTACACATATTTTATCTTGTATTACTGTAGCTTTTATTTTTAGGTTTTGGAAGAGAAATTCTAAAGAAAATTTTCAATGTATTAGCAGTATCTCTTCTTCTAAACAAACTTCCATATTAAGATTTTCTAATTTAGGAGAGATTTTGGCAACTAGTATAAGAAATTCTATCTCTACTATATTTTTAATTGGTGGTTTTGTAGTTTTATTTTCAGTTCTTTTATCTATTTTAGATAAGAGTCATTTTATATCAGGATTAGCTAATTTTTTGAATCCTATATTAAATAATTTAGGTATTAGTGAGAACTTTTCTTCTGGTATTATAAACGGATTTATTGAACTTACTAATGGTGTAAAACAAATTGCTACAATACCATATAAATCAATTTCTGTAAACATTGTAATATGTGCATTTTTACTCGGATTTGGTGGTATTTCTGTACTTTTACAAGTTTTTAGTATAGTCTCAAAGTCTAAAATTTCTATTCTACCTTATTTTATAGGTAAGCTTCTTCAGGGAGTATTCGCTAGCTTTTATACTTACCTTTTAATTTCTAATTTTATAATATTTAACTTTGATCTAATGTAAAATATAAAAGAGTGTTTTAACTTAATTTAAACAGTTAATTCACTCTTTTGTTTAATTTTACTTAATTATAATTGTTTTTATATCTTTTTTTGTATTTTTCATTCTTGCATAAAAACCATATACTGCAACCAGCATTCCTAACAAGATTAAAACTATCCCTTTTTTGTTTCCCGTTCTTGGTAAGATTTTATTTGAAGTTATAGAATCCGTATTTTTTATAGTTTCGTTTTCAGCTTTGTTAATAGGAGTCCTGAAATTGTTTGTCCTTCTTCATCTATAGATTTAAAGTCTGGATTTGATCCATAAACTTTACTTTATAAAGATATTACTACTAATATTTTTAATATTATTCTCATTTTTATCTTCTAACTATTTCAATAATATTTATCTTATATTCTTCATTCGGTAGCTTGTTTAATTAATATTTTTAGTTTTCTATTATATCTTATGGTATTTCCAAATTAGCTTTTGTTTTTTATTTTTTATAATAATACTGAAATTATAGTATTGTTTTTCTCTATCTTATCTTTAGATATTTCTATTATTTTGCTCATTTTCTCGACTGCTTTTATTCCTTTTTCTCTATCATTTGAATGTATATATCCAATAACATCTCCTTTTTGAACTAGATTTCCTACTTTCTCATTTAGAGTAATTCCTACAGAATAGTCTATAGTGTCATCTTTTTTCATTCTGCCTGCACCTAAAAAGCAAGATATTTTTCCTATTTCTTCTGCTGGAATTTTAGATATGTATCCATTAGCTTGTGCAAATACTGGTAAAATATATTTTGCCTTTTTAAATTTTTCTGTATTATATATATTTGTTATATCCCCACCCTGCTTTTTTACTAATTCCACAAACTTTTCAAATGCCTTACCATTATTCAAGGTTTCTAGAATTATTTTTTTACCTTCTTCTAAATCTTCATATTTTCCTGAAAGTTTTAACATATAGCTTCCAATTTCTAATATTATGTCTTTTATATCGTCTGACATTTCGCCTTTTAAGAATTGTATTGCTTCAATTACTTCTAATGTATTTCCTACAGTATTTCCTAATGGCTCATCCATATTAGTAAGAATACAAATTGTTTCTTTACTACTTCTTTTCCCTATTTCTATCATTATCTTAGAAAGTTCTGTAGCATCTTCTTTATTTTTCATAAATGCTCCATTTCCCACTGTAACATCTAAAACAATTTTATCTGCTCCACTAGCTATTTTTTTGCTCATAATACTTGAGGCAATTAATGGCATACTATCAACACAATTTATACTATCTCTTAATGCATATATTTTTTTATCTGCTGGTGCAATAGATTTGGTTTGTGTTATTAAACTTATTCCTATTTCTTTTACATTATTTATAAATTCTTTTTCATCTATTTCTACCTTATATCCTGGTATGGATTCTAATTTGTCTGCTGTGCCTCCAGTATAGCCTAAACCTCTTCCTGACATTTTTGCTACTGGAATTCCAATTGCTGCAATTATAGGAGATAATATAATAGTTATTTTATCTCCTACTCCACCTGTACTATGCTTGTCTACTACACATTTTCCAATTGAGGATAAATCTACTTTATCTCCTGATTCTGCCATTGCTATTGTTAAATGTGTTATTTCTTCAAAATCCATTCCATTTATATATATTGCCATAACAAGTGCTGCTGCTTGATAATCTGTAATATTTCCTAAAGTATATTCTTTGATAAAATATTCTATTTCTTGTTTATTTAATTTTTGATTATCTCTCTTTTTAGCAATTATATCTAATATATTCAAATCTCTTTTCTCCTTAGTTTAAATAAAATTTTTTGTAAAACTTCTTCTATGGATTGGACATAATCCATATTCTTTTATTGCAGCTATATGTGCTGCTGTCCCATATCCTTTATGCTTGGCAAATCCATACTGTGGATACACCTCATCCCACTGTCTCATTATTCTATCTCTTGTAACTTTTGCAATGATTGATGCTGCTGCTATACTATAGCATTTAGAATCACCTTTTATTATTGATTTATATGGAATTCCTAAGGTATCAATTTTCTCTAGTGCATCTACAATAATAATGTCGGGTTTTTCTTTTAATTCTTTAATACATTGTGTTAATCCTTTTTTGGTAGCATTTAATATATTTATATCATCTATTTGTTTTTGATCTATTATTGCAACAGACCAACTTATTGCATTTTGAGTTATCTCATCATATAGTTTTTCTCTTTTCTTTTCTGAGACTTTTTTAGAATCGTTAACGCCTTCAATTTTTGAGTCTTTTGGCATTATTACACTTGCAACTACAACAGGCCCTGCAAGTGGACCTCTTCCTGCTTCATCTATCCCACATATATATTGTGCTCCCATTTTATATAATTGTATTTCTTCTTTTTTTAATTCATTTAATCTTATTTCTTCTTTTTCTTTCATTCTTTTTTCCTTCTAGTTATTATTCCTGTGTTATTGCATTCATCTCTGATAACTTATAATAAGTTTGTCCACTTTTATCCTGAAATCCATCAACATAGTATATTTCTCCGCTTTCATAATCTACTATATATTTCATATCAGCATCTATATTAGACAATCCTAATTTATTTAAGTCTTCATTTGATAATATTCTAAGTGACTCTGAATTACTTAAATTAAATCTTGTTAATAATTCTTCTGGAACGGCCTGTCCAATTAGCAATTCTTTATTTTCTTCAACTATTGTTTTTTCTTTTATATTCTTTGTTTTTGCTTGGATTTGGAGTAGGTTTGTATTTAAATTTTCAAAATCATTACTTTTAAATTGATTTATGGTAAAATAAATTGCTCCTGCTATGACCACAACTAATACTAAAAGCAATAAAAATATTTTTTTGTTAATATACATAAAAAATCCCTCCGCATAATATTATAACACCTAGAGTACTTTAATTTCAAGCTATTTTTAGATATTTGATAACAAACTTATACATATATTTCACAAAATTTTCACAAATCTATTGTATTATATTATCAATTAAAGTTATTATATATAATGATAAACTTTTTAGGAGGTTATTTATGGAAGAAAATAATGAAAATAAGCCACATTTTGAAATGGTTCAAAATGTACAAACAAACAATTCATCAAACAATTATAAGAAAGTGCCTACACCTAAGACACAAAAAGTTAAAACAAAAAGTTCTTTTGGAAAAAGTGTACTTATTCCATTTTGTTCTGGAATTTTAGGAGCTACTTTAGTAGTTGGTATTTGCTTTAGTATTCCAGATATTAAAGACAAACTTATTGGAAAAAACAATAGTAATTCCAATACTTATGTAGAAGCTTCTTCTAATAACGGTACTGTAGATTTAGTTTCTTTAAGCAATTATTCTGATACCTCTGTTGGAGTAGCAAGTAAAGTATTACCATCAATTGTTGGAATAAAAGTTCAATATTCTGTAAATACATTTTTCAATAGACCATCTACAGGTGAGGCAGAAGGTTCTGGTGTAATTATTAGCGAAGATGGATATATTTTAACAAATAATCATGTTGTAGCTAGTGGAGATACTTCTTCATATTATCAGGTTTCAGAAGCTAATAAAATAACTGTTACACTATTTAATGATTCAACTGAATATGAAGCAAAAATTATTGGAACAGATGCTCAAACAGATTTAGCTGTTATTAAAATTGAAAAAACTGGTTTATCTGCTGCAACTCTTGGAGATTCAGATAGCTTAAAAGTTGGAGAAACAGTATTTGCATTTGGTAATCCTTTAGGTATGCAAAGTAGCGTAACAAGTGGTATAGTAAGTGCAGTAAATAGAGAAGTAACAGACTCTGATGGTCAATCTTATACATTAATTCAAACTGATGCTGCTATAAACTCTGGTAATAGTGGCGGTGCTCTAGTAAACTCTAAAGGAGAAGTAATTGGTATAAATACAATGAAAATAAATGGAACTGGTGTTGAAGGAATGGGATTTGCTATTCCAATCAATTCTACTAAATCAATTACAGAACAATTAATTAGTGATGGAAAAGTTAAAAGACCTTATATTGGTATAACAGGTAGAGAGGTTAATGAACAACTAGCAGAATATAACAATATTCCTGTAGGAATTTATGTAGTCTCTGTTGAAGCATTTTCTGCAGCTGAAAAAGCTGGTTTAAAAATTGGTGATGTTATTGTCGAAGCAGATGGTACTTCAATTAAAACTATGGATGATTTAAACAAGATAAAAAATTCTCATAATATTGGTGATACTATGAGATTAAAAATAAATAGAAATGGTTCCGAACAAGAAGTTATTTTAACATTACAAGAACAACCTTAATAAAAAATTAATTTAGTTTTCAAATATATATCACTTTAAGTTCACAAAATGGACAAAAACAATTGATATATTATAACCATAATCAGTAATACATTACTCCAATTACTGATTTAAAATAAAAAACATCCCCTTTTATTTTCGGATGACCACTTGTAGAAGTGGTCATTTTTATTGCAAAAAACTCAAGATTATTTTATTAATCTTGAGTTTTGTTTTTAGAATATTACTAAGTCTACTTCACTTGTATTATTTGTATTTCCATACGCAAACACTACATATAAATTATTTTCATTATCTAGAAAATATGAACTTATATTATCATACTTATACATTTCACTATCAGGATATCTATTAAATACTGTGTATCCAGCTTCTTTTAATGATTGTTCCATTAATATTTGACTGTCAATTTCTTGTTTTATTTTATCTTCTACTTCTTTTTTGGTTATATTCTTCATTTTTGCTATTTCATCAAAAGTCACTCTTTTTTCTGTTTTTAAATTATACGTATATGTTTTTATAATGATTCTTTGTGTTGCTTCTTTTTCTTTTAATGTACATTCTATGATTAAAGATAAAATATCATTATTAATATATGCTTTATATTTTACATTATATACAGTGTTTCCTGTTGGTTCTTCTTCATTAATAATTGATTCAGCTTTTACTTTAAACATTTTATCTATTTCATTATTAATATTACTTACTTCTGATGTATCTATGTTTATATGTGGTATTTGTACATCTAATTCATATTCATCTGTAACTCTTTCTACTTTTTCATAATCTGTATATATTAAATTATATTTATTATCTTTCTTAGGTATTTGTGTAGTATCTATATTTGAGGTTAAATCATTTTTAAATATTGTATTAAATTGTTCTTTTAATATTTCTGTTTTATCTTCTTCTGGTGCAACCACATTTATATTTCCTACATTTTCTATAGTTCCATCTGGTGAGAAAATATAAACATATACTGCTTCAACTATTGCCAGAACACATACAATCACTATAATTGTAAATATTATTATTCTTTTTTTATCTTCTGAAGTATTTTTTTCTTTCATAATCTCTCCTTTGCATATTTGCATATAAATTTATTATAACATTTCTTATCTTTTTTTTCAAATATTTTTTTCATTATACTCGTTATTTGCTTGACTATTGTGGTATAATAATATAGTATTATAATATTATAAAATAAGGGAGAGTCAAATATATGTTATGTTCAGAATGTAATAAAAACACCGCAATTATTTTTATTAGTGACATCCAAAAAGATGGAAAAGATTCTTTTAAAGGCTTATGCTATGATTGTGCAAAAAAACATGGAATTAATCCATTAGAAGTTTTATCAAAACAAAATAATGTGTTGGGAAATGATATAATTAATATAAATGCAATGTCTGGTCAATTAGAAGCTATTCTTAAAGATCTATCAAAGAACTTGGAAAATGTTGATCTTTCTAATGTTGAAGGATTTGATGAATTAACTTCTGATTCATCAAATCCAGATGGTAGTTTTTCACTTGGCTCTATATTTGCCAATATTGTAAAACCTAATAATGAAGAAGCTGCAAATTCAAACAATAACTCAGAACCATATTCTAGTAATACTAGTAATAAACGAATAAAGACTGAAAAAAAGAAAAAAGAGAAAAAAAGAAAATTTTTAGATACTTATGGTACAAATCTAACTAATAAAGCTAAAAATAATCAATTGGATATAATTGTGGGTAGGGATAGAGAAATCCAAAGAATGATTCAAATTCTAAATAGACGAGCTAAAAACAATCCTTGTCTAATAGGAGAACCAGGTGTTGGTAAAACTGCTATAGCCCAAGGATTGGCAATTAAAATAGCTGAAGGAAAAGTTCCTGCTAAATTATTAAATAAAGAGGTATATCTTCTAGATATGACAGCAATTATTGCTGGTACTCAATTTAGAGGTCAATTTGAGGCCAGAATGAAATCCATTATAGATGAATGTAAAGACTCAGGAAATATAATTTTAGTAATAGACGAAATTCAAAATATTATTGGAGCTGGTGATGCTGAACATTCTATGAATGCAGCCAATATCTTGAAGCCTTCTCTAGCTAATGGAGAAATCCAATTAATTGGAACAACTACTTTGAAAGAGTATAGAAAATATATAGAAAAAGATACTGCTCTTGAAAGAAGATTCCAACCAATTATTGTTGAGGAACCATCAACTGATGATGCGATTAAAATGTTAGAGGGTATAAAAAAATACTATGAAGATTATCATAAAGTAAAAATATCAAATGATGTTATAAGACAAACCGTAAATATGTCAGAGAAATATATTCACGACAGATTTTTACCAGATAAAGCAATAGATATATTAGACGAAGCTTGTTCTAGAATTAATTTAAATAATAAAGATTTATATAGGCTGGAACTATTAAAAAATGAATTAAAAGAGGTTCAAGAAGAAAAAGAAGAAGCTACTTTAAATGATTCTACAGAAGATTATGAAAAAGCAGCTCAATTAAAAGCAAAAGAATGTGTTATACAAGATGAAATATCATCCTTAACTAAGAATATGAAAATAAGACATTTATCTGTTCAAGATATTGCTGAAGTCATAGAACATTGGACTAAAATTCCTGTAACTAAGATTACTGAAGCTGAAACAGAAAAACTATTAAATTTAGAGAATAATCTTCATAAAAGAATAATCGGACAGGATGAGGCTGTAAATAGTGTTGCTCGTGCTATACGCAGAAACAGGGCAGGACTTAAGAGTACTAAAAGACCACCATCATTTATATTTGTTGGTCCTACTGGAGTTGGAAAAACAGAGCTTGCAAAATCCTTAGCATATGAAATGTTTGGAAACAGTGATTCTATAATAAGAATAGATATGTCTGAATACATGGAAAGTCATTCTACTTCTAAATTAATAGGTGCACCTCCAGGTTATGTAGGATATGATGATGCAGGTCAACTTACAGATAAAGTTAAACGTAATCCTTATTCAATTATTCTTTTAGACGAAATAGAAAAAGCTCATCCTGATGTATTCAATTTATTATTACAAGTTTTAGATGACGGAAAATTAACAGATTCTCAGGGTAATTCTGTAAGTTTTGAAAATACCATTATTATTATGACATCTAATGCAGGTTCAAACTTAAATAGTAACTCTATTGGATTTGGAAGTAAGGAAATTCTAGATAGGAATAAAGTTGAGAATAGTTTAAAAGAAACATTTAGACCAGAGTTCTTAAATAGAGTAGATGAGATAGTTATATTCCATAGTTTAAATGAAGAACAACTAATTCAAATAGTAGATATAATGTTACAAGATACTCAAAAAGCTCTATCTGAAAAAAATATTAAAATGATAGTTTCAAAAGAAGTTAAACTATTCCTAGTTCATAAAGGTACAAATCTAAAATTCGGTGCAAGACCTTTAAGAAGGGCTATTCAAAGATATTTAGAAGATGAAATTTCAGAAAGAATTTTAAAATCTGAAATAAAAAATGGAGATAGTATTGAAATACTATTAGATAAAACAAAAGATTTATTAACTTTTAAAGTTGTATAATTGCGGCATAATATGTACTAATGGAGGATTTTATGAAACATATACCAAATATATTAACAATACTACGATTCTTTTTAATACCATTTATTATAAAATACTTAATGGAAGATGAATTTATAATTGCATTTGCTATTATAACACTTTCTGGGTTAACCGATGTATTAGATGGTTGTATTGCAAGAAAATTTAATTTTATAACTAATTTTGGAAAATTAATAGACCCTTTGGCAGATAAGGTTACACAAATTTTAATTTTAGTAACTCTAGCATTAAAGGATATTATTCCATTTTGGTTTTTAATTATAGTTATTTCTAAAGAGCTAATATTAATAGTTGGGGCATCATTCCTTTATGGGAAAGAATTAGTAGTTTCAAGTAGATGGTATGGTAAAATGGCAACTGTACTTTTTTATATAGCTATAATATGTTCATTGTTTATTAAACAATTTAATATCAGTTTTGATTTTAGTATGATTATATATTATTTAGCACTTATAGCAACAATATTCTCATTAGTAATGTATATAAAAGCTTTTTATCTACAAGGATATTTAAAAAAAGAAAATTTGAAAATAATGGATAATCCAAATGATATTAAAACTCAAAATAAGAAGATTTAGACAAAACTCCTAAAAAAGTGCACATTTTAAGTGCACTTTTTTAGCGGTCTCCCATTATGAGCTTATTATTTTCTTTCTAAGCTAATTTTGGTTGTCAAATAACATTCTATATGTTTCTTAATCATTACTTTCTATTTTTTTATTTCTTGAAAGTTTTTTCTAATTTTTAATGTATATGATTTAATCTGAGAATTTTATAACAATTATATTATCTATCTTTTTTATAGAATTATCATAAGGATAATTACTCATTTTTTGAACTTCTTTATTGTTTACTAAATAATTTATCTCCTCTGCTGATGCATAAATAAAATCTGCTCCTATATAATTCCTTATGAAATTCTCTTTAGAATATGCGGTTATAAGTTCATAATTTTTTAATATACCTGTAAAATCTTCTAAATCTGAAAATCTTAACTTATTATTAGTTAAAAGACTCCCATTATAATTTCCAACTAAAGCAACCTTTGTATTCTCATCAAATCCAGGTGTACTTTCTATTCTTGTGACTAATGTATTATAGAATGAGTACATATTTTCATAAGATAGTTTAAGTTCAAAATAACATTCATTTGCAAAAGTTATGTATTTAAATGTCATTATAATTAGTGTCCCTACAATAATATTATTGATATATTTTATAGTTTTTTCTTTTGATACTTCAAAGTTTTTGTTTAGTTCATTTATTAATACTAAAGGTAATACCAATATAAATAAATTTGAATAAACCATTAATGAATGCATCTCTAGCTTCTCATTTACAAGATAAAGTGCATTCATAGTTAACGGTATTAATATTCCTAAAACTACAAATACTACTGCTTTACCTTTACTTACTTTTGATATTCTTTTTAAACACATTATTGCTAATATAAATATTGATATAAATGAAATTACATACCCAATTTTAAGAAGTATTCCAGCAGACAATCCGTAAAAGTCTCTAAAAACAAGTCGTGGCAATACTAAATAGTTACTTAGTATTCCTTTTACAACTCCAGTTATGCTAAATGAGCCAATTGAATTTGCGCCTTGATATTCTCCTAAACTAGAACCTGTAATATAATTTACTATTATAACACTTGCTAAGTATAATAATAGAGAAACAATTAATATAGATAAAAGTTTTAGTCCTTTTAATACTATATTTTTTAAATTTTCTTCTTTCTTCAAGCAATCTTTTATAAGTAAAATTATAAATAAAGTAGCTGTTATACAAATATATGCTTGATAAATTGATAATGACAAAATCAAACAAATTACTGATAAAATTAAATTTAACTTTTTATTCATTTTGATTGCAAAATAGGCTCCAAGTATTGCAAGTAAAATAGCTATTCCATAACTGTTAGCAGTAAACATATACGCCATAGTACATGTTACAGATGAATAAGTTATCATTATTGCACCTAATAAGCATTGCTTAACTTTTGATTTTATGCCTAATATTCTCGCTATTAAACACGCAGAGATTGCAATTAGAATAAGTAGCATTATACCATTAAACCATGGCATACTATAATTAGGTGATATGTATTTTATAAGTTCTAATCCCCATCTTCCAAGTTCAAATGTTACTCCTTTTGAAAATATAGATTGCAAATCATCATGATTTGGTAGCTTATTTGCTAGCATAAATCCATGTGCAATAAATCCTATAATGATTGTTACAATAAACATCATTTT
>CALXZQ010000009.1 GCA_944393275.1 uncultured Clostridia bacterium | reverse complement strand
ATTTCCATTATAATAGGCAAAATCATAGGATTTCTTTTTGTTTTTTGGAATATATAATCTCTTAAGTTTTCTCTTAATGTAGATTTAATTGTAGACCAATCTGTTATATGTCTTTCTTCACATTTTTCTATTTCATGCCTTATGACATTTTTAACATCATCCATTAAATTTTCAGATTCTCTTACATAAACAAATCCTCTAGATATTACATCCGGTCCTGCTATAACTGTTCCTGAGCTAGAATCCATTGTCATAACTATAATTATTAATCCGTCCTGTGATAGGTGTTGTCTATCTCTTAAAACAATATTTCCTACATCCCCTATTCCTAGACCATCAACCAATATTCTTCCAAATGGAACTGTACCTGTAAATTTAGCTTCTTTCTTACTAATTTCTAAAACTCTACCATTAGTCATCATAAATATGTTTTCTTTGCTTATTCCCATGCTCTTAGCAGTTTCTGCATGAGCCATCAATTGTCTATATTCTCCATGCACAGGTATAAAATATTTAGGTTTTGTAAGTGCTAGTATTAATTTTTGTTCTTCTTGACATGCATGTCCTGAAACATGAATATCTTCTAATGAACTATATATTACTTCTGCTCCTATTTGCATTAAGTCATCTATTACTTTTGAAACTAATTTCTCATTTCCTGGAATAGGTGTAGCTGAAATTATAATTAAATCATTTGGTGTAATTTCTACCTTTTTATGTTCTCCTGCTGCCATTCTAGTAAGTGCAGACATAGCTTCTCCTTGGCTTCCAGTTGTTATTATAACTAATTGTTCATCTGTATAATTCTTAATCATATCTATGTCAATAAATAAATTATCTGGCGCATTTATATAATTTAATTCTCTGGCTGTATTTATCATATTAATCATACTTCTACCACATACAGCTATTTTTCTGTTATGTTTTACTGCAGAATTTACTATTTGTTGAACTCTATGAACATTAGATGCAAATGTTGCTACAACTATTCGTTTAGTACAATTTTGGAACAATCTCTCGAACACTTCTCCTACTGTACTTTCAGACATGGTATATCCTTTTCTTTCAGAATTAGTACTATCAGACATAAGTGCTAAAACACCCTTATTTCCTAATTCTGCAAGTCTTCCCAAATCCATTATTTTTCCATCTATTGGAGTATAATCTACCTTAAAATCTCCTGTATGAATTATTGTCCCTGCTTTTGTTGTTATCGCTAGCATTACTGAATCTGGTATGCTATGTGAACCTCTTATAAATTCTACTTTAAATTTTCCTAATGTTATAGTTTGTCCTTGTGTTACCTCTATTAATTTAGTTGACTTTAATAATTTATGTTCTTCTAATTTATTTTTTATTAATCCAATTGTTAGTTTTGTAGCATAAATTGGTACATTAATTTGTTTTAATAAATATGCTATCGCTCCTATATGGTCTTCATGTCCATGTGTTACAACTAATCCTCTTATTTTTTCTTTATTTCTCTCTAAATAAGTTATATCTGGTATAACTAAATCTATTCCTAGCATTTCATCTTCTGGAAATGCTAATCCACAATCAACAACAATAATATCATTCCCATATTCAAAAACTGTTATATTTTTTCCTATCTCATGTAATCCACCTAATGGTATTATTTTTATAGAATCTGGTTTAAATTCAAACCCTCTGTTTTCTTTTTTAGATAATGTAATTCTGTTTTCACTCTTAGGTATCATTGCTTTTTTTTCAGCATCATTCTCATTTTTTTTATGAATATTTTGATTTCTTGTTTTCGTACTTTTTCTTGTCCCTTGAGTTCTTTTTTCTACGTCCTTTTTTGTACCTTTTAATTCTTCTGTCATATTTAAATTTATCACTCCTTTTTTTATTTAACCCTATGTAAAAAAGAAAAAATTAGTTCAAACAACTTTAAACTAATTGATTATTATTTATTAACTTTTAATTTAAAAACTACTCTTCAATTTTTTCTTTCGCTAACAAAACCCACTAATTCTAGCTTAAATATCGTTTTTATTTTAATTATATATCTATATAACTATAATTTACCCGTTCCCGTTATATACGCATATATAATCAATATAAAGTTAATTCTCAAAAATCAATCTCTTTATATTATTTACTATTTTTTATCTCTTAATACATAAAATTTAAATCTCATTTATATCCACAATTGGATAACACTGTTTGTAATTATACTATAATTTTATTTTTTTGTCAATTAAGTTCTGTTTACATAATTTGTGTTTTAGCCTGTTTTTTGCATTAAATCAATATTTATGGTATAATATAATTATAATTTGTTGTTTATGGTTTCACCAAAAAAATTAGAGGAAGGGAAGTCTTTACATGAAAGCCAAAAACATTCGCCCCTATCTTGTGCAGGTTGTGGTGCTCGCTATGAGTATCTTCATCCTGTGGTGTACCCCTAGCGTCATCGCAAATGGTGCCCAACTTTGGGCTATTAGCGATGAGATCCAGTATCTCGAGCAAGGCAATTGGAGTGACGAGGATCATGATCGTTATGATCAACTTGTAGCACAGCGTATAGAAATTCGGGATTCGTCCTGGATTGGTTATGCACTTGTTCAATCTGGTGGAAACACTTTAACCAGTGTTGTTAGAGATACGTTTCTGTTTTGGTGGATTATCCCATTAGGAATTACTCAACTTTTCATTATTGAAAGTGAGATTCTTAAGGGCAAATCATTGGACGAACGTATCATCATTGCAATTGGTAAGAGTCCTTTCACTAGGTTCATCCACAACATCTTCCTTGTTTTCGGTTGTTTGCCTCTTGCTTGTCTGGCTATTTATTTCATTTGGGAAATCATTAGTTCAGACATTAAGCACTGGTGCAAGAAACGGAAGAATACGAGACCCATTCGTTGCCAAAAGCGTTGCAGTAGGTGTTCCAGCACTAACTGCCCAGCTCGATTTCGTGATTTCAGCAAAAATAGGAACCCAAATGTTGTGAACCTCCGCGATTACCGTAAGGCTATGCACCGATGAAACCAGCAGGCAGGACTGTCTATCAGTCCTGCCTTTGGCATTTATATTATAATTTCTATTTTATTCATACTTTTATTATTAACTAATTTAATTCTCTTATCTGCTACTTTATTACCATTATAATAGAATTCACTTACTCCAGTATTTTTTTCATTAGGATTTTTTACTTTTATATCATATATAGTATCCTCATATTTATATTTCATACTATATTCTTTCCAAGATTTTGAAATACATGGTTCTATTTTTAGATATCCTTCTTCTATTTTTAATCCTAATATATGATAAACTCCTGCTTTATACATCCAGCTACTAGAACCTGTATACCAGGTCCACCCACCTCTGCCTTGCAAGTTTCCTACTCCATAGACATCTGCTGCTATTACATATGGTTCAACTTTATATTTTTGAACAGTTTCTCTTGTTCTAGAATGCTCTATTGGATTTATCATATTAAATAGTTCTACTGCTTTATCTCCAAATCCTAGCATAGTTTCTGCAATCACCGCCCATATTGCTGCATGAGTATATTGTCCTCCGTTTTCTCTAACTCCAGGTAGATATGCTTTTATATATCCTGGTTCTAATTTTCCCTTGTCAAATGGGGGATCTAACAGCTTAATAATACCATTTTCTTTATCTACTAAATGATTTTCTAAGCTTTCCATTGAAATATATTTTTTATCATTATCACCAGCATTAGATATTACAGACCAACTTTGTGCAATACTATCTATTCTGCATTCTTCATTTTCAATACTACCCAAAATGTCTCCATTATCAGCAAAAGCTCTTTTATACCATCTTCCATCCCAGCCATTTTTATTTAGTGCCTTCTTTAAATTTCTTACAATTTCTCCATATCTGCATATTTTATCTTCTATTTTACCTTTTGAGTCTATATCATCTCCTATATTCTCTTCTTTTAGCTTATTTAATATTTGTATAAAATCAGATAGTATTTTATATATGAAAAATCCAAGCCATACACTTTCTCCTTTTCCTTTGCATCCAAGATTACTAAAGCCATCGTTCCAATCTCCGGATCCTATTTTAGGTAACCCATGCTCTCCAAAATCTAATGATTTTTCTATTGCTTTTATGCAATGTTCATATATACTCCCTTCAATTTCTGAGGATTCATAAAGTTCATATTTTTCCATAACATTTGGTTCTAACAAATTTCCTTTTAAATATGGTGTCTTTATTTTTAATATCTCATAATCATCTGAAATTTTTATATATTCATTTACTATATACACTAACCATAAAAGATCATCTGAAAATCTTGTTCTAATCCCCTTCTTAGTTTCGTCATGCCACCAATGTTCAACATCTCCTTCTATAAATTGATGTCTACTGTGTTTAATTATCTGCTTTTTCATTATATCCTTATCTATCATGCCTATACCTAAGGTATCTTGGAGTTGGTCTCTAAATCCAAATGCTCCACCAGATTGATAATATCCTGTTCTACCCATTAATCTTGACACAATTGTCTGATAAACAATCCATCCATTTAATAATATATTAATAGATTCAATAGGTGTTTTAACTTGTAGTCTATTTACAAATTCGTACCAATTTTTCTTAACATTACTTAATTCTTGCTTGCAGTTAGAAATATTGGAATACTTATATGCTATATTCTTCATATCTAACTTACTAGCTTCTTCTCCTAAGCAAATTGATAATTCTCTTTTCTCATAAGGATTTAACTCTATATTAACTTCAAATGCAATGCAACTATCCATACCTAACCCATTTTCATTGTCTAAAGATACTTTTGTAATTCCTATCGGGTTTTGGACTCCACTATTACCTATAAATGAATTTTTATTTCCAGTAAAGGAACTTATTTTTTCACTTGAACTTATATATGCAAACATATTTTTAAAATCTATTGTATAAAGATTTTGTGCATATACTATTTCATTTTCTTTTTTTACTATAATATTACTATTTGATTTTAATTCATCCTCACCCAGTACTGGCTTTATATAGTAGTATAGCTTTAATTTTTTCTTATTAGAAGTAGTATTTTTAAGTGAAATAATATTAACTTTTATACTATCTTCTTTAGGTACAAACACTTCTAATTCTTGAACTATATCTTGTGATGTATGAATATATTTGGCATATCCTAATCCATATATTATATAATAATCATTATTATCCGGCTTTGGTCTACTTCCCAATGACCAGGTTTTACCATTTTCCATATTTTTTAAATATATTATTTCAGAAGGTACATCTAGGCTAGGATTATTATTCCATGCTGTTAGTCTGTTTAGTCTACTATTTTTATTCCAGGTATATCCTCCCATTCCTTCTGTAATAACTGTTCCAAAGTTTTTATTTGCCAATATATGACTCCAAGTTGTTGGAAGCTTATGATTAGAATTTACCCTCATTATATATTCTCTTCCATCCTTTGAAAAAGCCCCATATTCATTATAGTATTTTAAATTATCCAAATTATCTATTTTATCTAAATTATTCGATTGTTTTACTTCTTCATCAAATTTATTAATTAAAATATTGTCATCTCCAATATTTTTCTTCTTGGCTTTATACTCTTCTTCAATTTGTTCTAATTGATATTTTATATCACCTAAATGAGCATCCAAGATTAAATCAGCTCTAAAATTCAATAATTCCTTATCTTCCTTTGATATTTCATATTCATTTAAAACAAATATTCCACCTTTTATATTTTTCATATATTCTAAATGCCTATTTAGAATTTCATTTTGAATTGCTTCCCCTAGGTACTGGTCGTAACTATATTTTTCCATATTTAGCATAACTACTTCAATATTAACATTTCTAATTTTTAGATATTCATAAGCTTTTAAAATATCTTGTATAACATATGCATCATTTACATCTTTTATCTTTATCATTAATATTGGGAAATCTCCTGATATTCCAAATTTCCATAAGTCTTCTTGTGAATAACTTCTATTTTCAAACTTAGTTATATACATTTTTCTCGCATAATTTGTATTTATTAATAAAGACATTATATTTTGTATGTTTTCTATCTCTATTCCTTTTATATCTAGATATCTTGCTTCTTCAATTGCTTTAGCTTTTGTAAGTTCAATTGATTTCTTTATATTTTCATTATTTAAATAGTTTTCTATATTTTTTATAACAACATCTCTTGCTTCTCCAATAGATAAAATTAAACTCAATTCTATCTTTTCTTGAGGTTTTATTTTAAATGTTCTTTTTATTGCAGTACATGGATCTGTAATTAACCCTAATTCTTTTGATAAAGTTTTAGAATTCCTAACCATAATAGGAATTTCTAGGTTTTCTCTTCCCAAAAACTTTTCATTATCTATCTCATATTCTAATTCCCCTATAGTTTCATTCTCTGTATATAGGTTTACTCCTAGAAATATATTATTCTTTGTGCAATCTCTTTGCCTTCTCTCTATTATCAAGCTATTTGTATGTTCATCAAAATCATATCTTAAGAATAAATTATTAAATGCTCTATGGGATATATCCGCTTCTTTGCTAGATATTATAGGCTCAAAATATGAGGTTATTTCTAGAACTTCTTCTTCTAGTCCATTATTTCTTATCTCGAGATTTCGTATTTCAGTTGGACTTTCAGGTGCTACTATTACTTTCATATTAGTTTCAATATTACCATCTACTCTTGATATTTTAGTTGCATCTGGGCTGAAAGACACACTATATTTTTCAGGCTTTGCAGTATAGCTTAAATAGTTTGTGGACCATATTTTCTCTGTTTTTATATTTTTAATAAAGAAATTAATTCCTTTATTTGTCTCGTCTGTTTCTTTATATCTATTTATATAAATATCTCTTATTTTACTAAATCCAATCCCTCTTTGATCTGTAACTACTGTGTAATCTTCATTTCCAATTACATTAGACTTGATAAAATCTTCATTTATTTTATTATAAGTTTTCTCTGTATAACTTTCATAATCTTTATATTTAAGTTTCTCTGTTTTTTCTTTCTTCTCTTTTGTTGTAATGATGTTTTCTGGTAATCTTTCTTGCAGTAAAATTTCTATTGATTTGATTTCTGGATTATCTGAAAATCTTTTTTGCAAAATATTATTATTAAATAAATTATCAATTGAAAGTAGTATTAGACCTTGATGATGAGCCATGAATGTTTTTACTACCGCACTTTTTTCTCCATATTTTAATCTATTATCAGTATAGTCTATTGCTTCGTATAGACCATATTTTCCAATCATTCCTTCATTATCTAACCTTTTTATATTATCTATTACTTCTTTCGGACAATCTGTTATTGCTAAAACTGAACCATAACCAGATACCACCGCTTCATCTGCTAAACCTCTTTTTAATCCTAGCCATGGAATACCAAAAGATTTATATTGATAATTTGAGTTTAGGTCTTTTAAATTAAACGCTGATTCTGATATTCCCCATGGAATACCTAATTTTTTGGTATATTCAATTTGACTCATTATCATAAATTTACAAGATTCGTCTAAAAGGCTTCCTTCATATCTTTTGATATTAATATTTGGCATTAAGTATTCAAATGACGTTCCAGACCAAGATATTAACCCTTTATATTTATTTAAAGTGGTTAGAGTCCTACTTAGATTATTCCAATGTTTCGCGGGTATATCCTTTTTGCTAATAGCAACAATACTTGCTTGTCTTGCTTCTGATGCTAAGAGGTCATAATATGAGTCTGTTAATTTATTTTCTTCAATATTAAAACCTATAGAAAATATCCTTTTGCTTTCATCATACAGTACCCTAAAATTTGTTTCATTAATCCATTTATCTACTAATTCTATATTCATTTTTATCTTCTCTATATTATCAGGATCTAATTCTTTTTGTTTTTCTTCATCTTTTAATATTCCTATAAAGAATTGTTTTAGAACATATAAATATCCCACAAAATTACCACTATCTACAGTTGAAATATATCTTGGATTTAATGGTTCTAAAGTTTTTATATTATACCAGTTATATAAATGTCCATTCCATTTTCCTAACTTTTCTATTGTACATATCATATTGTTTAATGTATCTATTACAGTCTCTAAACTTTCGAATTTTAAATCATAACTAGAAACTACTGCTAAAAGTCCTAATCCTATATTAGTAGAAGATGTTCTATCTACTAATTTTATCTTTCTACTTTCTTGATAATTATCAGGTGGAAGAAAATTGTTTTCCGCAACTATTGTATCTTTAAAAAACTTCCATGTATCTTTTGCTATGTTTAATATATATTCTTTTTCACTTTCATCTAATAAAGAAAGCTTCTGAGTTTTTTCTTTTTCTAGACTTATCATTCTCGAAATTATCGGTGATAGTATCCAACATATTCCCAATATATTTGTTAGTATTATAATTCCTAGATTACCCAAAATGTCTGAATAGGTTGCTAAAATAATTGCCAAAACTACACTAAACCACATTGAGCCCAAATATGATGAAACCGTATTCTTTGAGATCTTCTCCGCTTCTTCTGATGTTGTCCATTCTAACAAATGCTTTTTACTTATACATTTTCTATATATCGTTTTTATAATTGCATTTGCTGAAACATATGCTTTATCTATCCAGAATGATAAAGTCAAAGCTAATCTAATGAAGCTTCCCTTTATTCCACTTATTACAGGAGAGAATGTCTTTTTAGTAGCTCTCCCATCTTTTTTAAATACAATTACATCTAATATTTCCATAATACTTGGCATTATAATAGAAAGAATGGCTATTATTATTAAATAACTAACTGGTATATCATATATTCCTTTAATTAATATGCTTAAGAAAAACAAGATAATGGCTGATATTTCTATTAAACTTCTTCTTAAATTATCAAATATTTTATATCTTGAAAGTAATTTTAATGGGTTCCTTATTTTTCTTCCATCTTTATCTTTAACAGTATTCTTAATCCAACTAGAGATTTGCCAATCTCCTCTAATCCATCTTTGTAGTCTTGTCATAAAGCTATTGTATTTATATGGATATCCATCCATTAAAAGTATGTCTGAGGCAAGTCCACATCTTAGATAATTTCCCTCTAATAGGTCATGGCTTAGAACTGTATTCTCTGGAATTATATCACCCATAACTTTATCAAATACCTTAACATCATATATTCCTTTACCAGTAAATATACCTTCTCCAAAGTTATCTTGATATATGTCTGATATTGCATTTGTATAAAGGTCTGTCCCTCCAGAACCTGCATATATTTTCGTAAATAATGTTTTCTTGCTTACATCTAGATTTATACCAACTTTAGGCTGGATTATTCCATGACCTTTTTCTACAAGTGTTTTATCTTGATTAAGTTCAGGTTTATTTAAAATATGTGCCATTGTTCCTATTAATTCAAATGCGGAATTTAATATAAGTTCAGTATCTGCATCTAACGTTATTACATATTTAATATTAATCTCATTATCCTGTTTATAATCTTGTATTGTATTAACTATAAAATCTGACATGTCATTATTTAATAGATATTTGTTAAATTGATTAAGTAGTCCTCTTTTTCTTTCCCATCCTAGAAAAGCTTCCTCTTTATCATTCCATACTCTTTTTCTATACAAAAAATGAAATATAGGAAGGTCATTTGTACTATACTTTTGATTGAGCTTTTGAATTTCTTCTAATCCTAATCTAATTATTTTTTTATCTTCTTCATTTTCTTCATTTTGTGAACTAGTACAATCACCTAAAATTGTAAAATATAAATTATTTGATTTGTTTGCTAAATAATATACCTCTAACTTTGATACTAGATGCTTTATCTTATCTTCATTATTTATAATAGTTGGAATTACAACCATTGTACTATTTTCTTTATCTACACCACTTAACATATCTATCTTAGGTAACAATTTTGGTTTTACTATTTTAGATAAAATATATTGTATTATTTGAATTATAATTTCAGATATTGGTATAAATGATACTAATGGTACTAGAATTGCATAAAATATATTTGTTCTTTCATATAATTTGAAACCTATCAATATTGAAAAAATACTGCTTATAAGATATATTCCAAATATATATAATCTTATTTTACTTTGCGTGCTTAATATCTTTTTAGATATGCCTAAGTAATTATAAAATTCCTGTTTTCCATCTGAGATTAAGTAAAAGCCAATATGAGCTCTTTTATCTTTTTTATCAACTTCTTTTGATGCTAATTCAATTAATTTCTGTGCTATATATATTTCTGATATTTTACTTTTCTTAGATATTTCCTTTATTACATTTCTATAATATTCCTTCGTTTTATAATCCATTTTAGTATATACCCCTGATGGATCATTTTTTAGTATTTCTTCTACACCATTTATTTTTTCAAATATCTCTAAGAAATTTATTCTGTTTATTTCCTTAATGCTAGTTATACTATTGGCCATTAGTACTTTTTTAAGAGCTATATCAAAATGTTCTTTTTTTATAATATCTGATACACTTGTCCCCATTTTTTGTGTTTGCTCTTCTAAAGCTTCTAAATACTTATATGCTTTTTTTCCACTTTTTTTTAATTTGTATGACATGTATTCTACAAAAGGATATTTCATCTCTCTATATCCTAATTTAGATGATGAATATCCTTTATTCGTATATATTTGTTGATCTCTGCTTTTCTGTTCAACTAATCTCTCTACAATGTTCTCAACTTTATATTTTTGCATTTGACTAGAATAAATTTTTTCGCAGATTTCTGCTATTCTTTCTATTATTGAGATTTGAATAAATATTCCGATATTCCATATTTCATCCATACTCAAACTCTTTTTTCTTTGATATGCCTGAAGCATATATATAATATTTTCCTTATTTATATTATTATCAGTATATGCACACATCTGAGCTGCTAAGAAATATATTCTGGCTAATCCTTTATATTGTCCATTATCAATTCCTACAAAGTTTATATATTTATTCATACTCAAATTTTCTTGGATTACTTTTACAGTTTCTTCTATTATATAGTAGTTATCTAGTATCCACTCTCCTGCTGGATGAATATTTATTCCAAGTTTTAAATGAGAATTTAATATATTATATACATTTGTTATCAGTTCAAAATTTTCCATCATCCTTGGTATTGGGTATGTTGTTTTGTCTGATGAGCTTGTTATATTATTATCTGATGCTAAATTTTCCATATATTTTTCTAATTGATATTTATCTAGTACTGTTCCTTTTATATTTAAGATTCTAAACATCACAGTTTCACTCTCCCATAAAAATATACGTTTAGTTTTTCCTTGTTTGGTAATTTTATACTTATAAAATGCATATAAAAAAGTTTTTTGCATATTATGTATAAATACTTTTAGGAGAGTTAATATGATTTTATTAAGTAAAAAAAGAATTTTTTTAATTTTATCCTGTATATCTTTATCTGTAATAACTTTTTTGTTTTTTACTAATACTAATTTTGATAGAACTGTTGAGACAGTTGCACTCCCTGTTAGTGATAAAGTTATTGTTTTAGACGCAGGTCACGGTGTTCCTGATGAAGGTGCAGAAAGCTCAAACGGTACAACCGAGGCTGAAACGAATTTAAAAATCGCACTTAAGATACAGAATCTTCTAGAACAAAGTGGTGCTACTGTAATACTTACAAGATCTGATGAAAATGCAATATATGATTATGATAAAAAAACTTTAAAAGAGAAAAAAATATCAGATATTAGAAATAGAGTAAAGATTGGTAATGAAAACTCTGCCGATATTTTTGTATCAATACATTTAAATAAAATACCACAAGAGCAATATTGGGGATGGCAAACCTTTTACAAAGATGGAAATGATCAAGGAAAGAGGTTATCTCAATGTATTCAAACTTCACTAAATGAATCTATTCAAAAAGAGAATAAAAGGGTTCCTATGAAAATTGATAACATATATATCATAAAGCATGTTGAGATTCCTACAACTATTGTTGAATGCGGATTTCTATCTAATGTAGAAGAAGAAAAACAATTATTAGATGATACATATCAGGATAAATTAGCTTGGGGAATTTATAATGGAATAATCTCATATTTTTATGAAGAATAAAGTTTAAGTGTTTAACTTAAACTTTTTTTAAAAAATATGGTTTACTACATAAATTTGGGTTATAATATTGTTATCATATTTTCGGAGGCGATTATCTTGTCTAACAATAAAAAAGATTCAGTTAATGTTGCAGAATTATATGGTGAAGAATGTATCTTACCTAAAGAAGACTTTTTGTCAAAATTTAATATAAAACCAGATGGTCTAAGTAATGACCAGGTTATAAAAAACATATCTATGAATGGATATAATATTTTAAAACACTCTAAAGAGAAAAAGTGGTATCACTATTTGCTGCAAAGTTTGATAAGTCCTTTCAATATTATTTTAATTTGTATTTCAATTGTGCTATTATACACTGATGTTATTTTAGCAGATACTCCAAATTATGCTAATATCATAGTAATTTTAATTTTAGTTGTAATAAGTACATTATTAGAATTCTTTCAGGATTATCGTTCAAATAAAGCCGCTGCAGCTTTAAGACATTTAGTAGAAACAACATCCACAGTAATTCGTAATGGTAATCAGGTAAGAGTTCCTGTAAGAGAAGTAACCATTGGTGACGTAGTTTTACTTTCTGCTGGTGATATGATTCCTGCTGATTTAAGACTTATAGAGTCAAAGGATTTATATGTAGGACAGTCTTCTTTAACCGGTGAATCCGATGCAATTAAAAAGAATGTTAATTCTGAAATCGTTTCAATTTCGGATATTGAAAGTATTACAGATTTAGATACAATTTGTTTTATGGGTACAAATGTTGTTAGTGGCAGTGCTAAAGGTGTCGTAATTAAAATTGGTGACTCTTCTTATTTTGGAAAAATTGCAGATTCTGTTGCATCTGGAAAGCCTGATAATAATTTTCAAAAAGGTGTAAAAAGTATAAGTAAACTTTTAATTAACTTTATGTTGGTTATGCTTCCAATTACATTTTTACTTAATGTCTGGAAACATGACATTTTAACGGCTTTTACATTTTCTGTAGCAATTGCTATCGGTATAACACCTCTTCTACTTCCTGTTATCCTGTCTTCTAGTTTATCTAGAGGTGCTGTTAAAATGTCAAAAAAGAAAACTATTGTAAAAAAACTTGACTCTATTCAAAGTTTTGGTGCTATGAATATTTTATGTACAGATAAAACTGGTACTTTAACAGAGGATAAAATTGTTTTAGAAAAATATTTAGATATAAAAGGGAAAGAAAATCCTAGAATTTTAAAACATGCTTTTTTAAACTCATATTTTCAAACTGGTTTAAAGAGTAACATTGATGAAGCAGTTATAAAAAGAGCTGAAAAGGATGGCTTTATAGATTTAACTAAAAAATATATAAAAATAGATGAAATTCCTTTCGATTTTTCGAGAAGACGCCTTTCTATTGTTGTATCAGACGGAGAAAAAACACAATTAATTACTAAAGGAGCTGTAGAAGAAATTTTAGGCATTTGCACGATGGTAGACTATAATGGGGAAGTTTCTCCTATTACTAATGAGATTAAAAATAATATTATGTCTATTTCTAAAGAAATGAATAAAGAAGGTTTAAGAGTTGTTGCAATATGTCAAAAAAATGTCATTGATAACAGTAATAATTATAGTATAAAAGATGAATCTAAAATGGTTCTTTTAGGATTTATTGGATTTTTAGATCCTCCTAAAGAGAGTGCTAAAAATGCTATTGATAAATTAAATAAGTCAGGAATTCGTGTAATAGTTCTTACAGGAGATAATGCAGAAGTTACTAAAACCGTATGTGATAGAGTTAATATAAATTCGAAAAAGATTATTTTAGGCAGTCAAATTGAAAAATTAAATGATTTTGCAGTTTTAAGATTACTAAAGAAGTATAACATTTTTGCTAAATTATCCCCTATACAAAAGGAAAGAATTATAAAACTTTTAAAACAAAGTAATAATACTGTAGGATTCATGGGTGATGGAATTAATGATAGCCCTTCTATAATAGGTGCTGACGTTGGAATCTCTGTGGATACTGCTGTTGATATTGCAAAAGAAAGTGCAGATATTATATTACTTGAAAAAGACTTAAATGTTTTAAATGATGGTGTTTTAGAGGGAAGACGTACTTTTTGTAATCTAATAAAATATATAAAACTTGCTATTAGTTTTAACTTTGGGGAAGTTATGTCTGTATTAATTGCAAGTGTTTTCCTTCCATTTTTACCAATTACACCAATACAATTATTGGTTCAAAGTTTATTATATGATATAGGTCAATTATCTATTCCTTTTGACAATGTAGATAATTCATATTTAGAAAAACCTCGTCAATGGAATATAAATAGTTTAAAAAACTTTATGCTTATAATGGGTCCTACTAGTTCTATATTTGATTTAATTGTATTTATTACACTATGGTTTGGATTTGGTTTAAGAGAACCTAATGCTGCTCTATTTCAGACAATCTGGTTTACTTATGGAATTGTATCAAACTTAATTGGTCTTCATATTATTAGAACTTCTAGGAAACCTTTTATTGAAAGCAACGCTTCTAAAATGGTATATTTCACATCAATTGCTCTTAGTATTATAGCTTTTATAGTGCCAGGAACATTCTTAGGACAGGCTATTGGACTTATACCTCTTCCTACTAAATATATAGGATTTATATTATTAATCCCACTTATTTATTGTTTTGTTGCTCTAATTGTTAAGAAATTCTATATCAAAAAATATGGTGAATGGATTTAAAAAAAGAAAAACTCAAATTGAAAATTTCAATTTGAGTTTTCTTTTAGCTCATATAATCTTTTAATTTTTTACTTCTACTTGGATGTCTTAATTTTCTTAATGCTTTTGCTTCAATTTGTCTTATTCTTTCACGAGTAACTTTGAATTCTCTTCCTACTTCTTCAAGCGTTCTTGCTTTACCATCTTCTAGACCGAATCTTAATTTTAGAACTTTTGCTTCTCTTGGAGTTAATGTTGACATTACTTCTTCAAGTTGCTCTTTTAATAATGTATATGCAGCTGAATCTTGTGGTGCTGGTGAATCTTCATCTTGTATAAAATCTCCCAGATGACTATCATCTTCTTCTCCTATAGGGGTTTCTAATGATACAGGATCTTGAGCTATTTTTTGTATTTCCATTACTTTTTCAACTGGCAGTTCCATTTCCTCAGCTATTTCATCTGGCGTTGGCTCTCTTCCTAGTTGTTGTAATAAATGCCTAGATGTTCTTATTAATTTATTTATTGTTTCTACCATATGCACAGGAATTCTTATAGTACGTGCTTGATCTGCAATTGCTCTTGTAATAGCTTGTCTAATCCACCATGTTGCATAGGTACTAAATTTAAATCCTTTAGTATAGTCAAATTTTTCAACTGCCTTTATTAATCCCATATTTCCTTCTTGAATTAAATCTAAGAATAACATTCCTCTACCAACATATTTTTTTGCAATACTTACAACTAATCTAAGATTAGATTCAGCTAATTTTTGCTTTGCCTCTTCGTCACCCTCTAGAACTTTTTTGGCTAATTCTAGTTCTTCATCATATGTTAGTAAAGGTATTTTACCTATCTCTCTTAGATACATTCTAACTGGATCATCTATATTTCCAGTTTCAATATCTGATAGATTTATATTTTCTATGTCTAATTCTTCCACTTCTTGAAGATCTTCTATATCTGGTCCTTCATCATCTAAATCATCTTTTAAAATATCTACTCCTAGCTCCTCAAAAGCATCAAATACTTTATCTATTTGATCTGGATTTATATCTCCTAACTCTGTAGCAAGTTCTCCATATGTTATGCTTCCTTTTGTTTTAGCTTTTTCTAGAATACTTTTTACTTTATTTTCTTTAATGTTATCATTAGTTTCTTCTGTTGCATTTTTTACATCTTTATTTTCTTCTTTTTTCATAATAACCTCCTATTTCATTTGGGCTAATTTAATAATTACATTATTAAGTTCTTTTTCTAAATTTTGTCTTTCTTCATCTGTAATGCTTTGATTATCCAACTCTTTTAGTATAGAATCTCTATATTCTATTATTGTTTCTTTTTTATAGGAATTTATTATGTCTTCTATACATTTATTAACATCAGATATTTCATAATCCTCTGACATAATTTCAGATAAATGGTTAATTATGTTTTCATCAGAGAATAAACTTATTGCATCATATATATTAGTAGCACCTTTACTATACTCTTCATATAACCTTTTTAGAATTATTTTATTTTCTTCTACTTTAAAGTTTTCTGGTGTTATTTCATTTTTTATTTTTGGATAAACATTTAAGTCCGCTGTTAAAAGTAGCGATATTATAGTATTTTCTCTTTTTCTAATACCTTCACTTACTTTAGTATCTACCTTTTTTTGAATATTATTTCTTATACTATTAGTTTTTGTCAATAATTTTGAATTTGATGAAGTATTTTGATATAACATTTTCTTAACTTCAGAATATATTGCTTCTTTTGATATATTATAATCCTTAGAAATTTTATCTATATAAATTTCTTGCTCCATATCATTATTTACTTTTGTTAATATTTTTGCAATTTCATTTAAGAATTTAATTTTATCACTTGTATTTTCAATATTAAGCTCTTTCTTTAATATTTTTACTTTAAATTCTACTAATGAAATTGATGCATCTACATATTTTAGAAATCTTTCTTTTCCATATTTTGTTACAAATTCATCAGGATCTTTTGCACCTTCTATCTGAAGAATTCTAATATCACATCCTAAATTATTTAATATTTCTAATCCTCTTAATGTTGCGGCTTGTCCTGCTCCATCTGCATCATAACCAATAATAATTTTTTCAGATGATCTTCTTAACAACCTTCCTTGTGCTTCAGTTAAAGCTGTTCCAAGTGATGCTACTGCATTTGTAATTCCTCTTTGATGAAGTGATATTGCATCCATATACCCTTCAACAATAATTATTTGTTTAGTATCGCCTTTTTTTGCATTATATAATCCAAATAAGTGCCTTCCTTTACTATAGACTATGTTTTCAGGTGAGTTTATATATTTTGGTTTTGAATCATCTAAAACTCTCCCTCCAAATGCAATAAATCTTCCTCTAATATCTTGTATAGGAAACATTAGTCTTCCTCTAAATCTGTCTATAAATTGACCCTTGCTTGTTCTATTTACTAAACTTGATGCTATGATTTCTTCATCCTTAAATCCTTTTTGTTTTAAGAATTTATATAAATCATCAAATTTACCTGAATAACCTATTACAAAATTTTTCAAAGTATTGTTATCTAACTTACGTTTTTTTACATATTCTTGTGCAATTTTAGCTGATGGTTTATATAAATTCTCATGATAAAAGTATGCTGCCTCTTTATTTATTTCATATACTCTTGATTTTAATTTTTGAAGTCTATCATCTCCACTATTATCTAATGTTGGCAGCGTTATTCCCGCTCTATCTGCAAGCATCTCTACGCTTTCTTTAAATCCAATGCCTTCGATTTTACTTATAAAATGAAATACATTTCCTCCAACACCACATCCAAAACAGTGGAATATTTGCTTATCTGGTGACACAGAAAAAGAAGGTGATTTTTCATTATGAAATGGACATAAACCAAAATAGTTCCTTCCACTTCTTTTTAATGACATATATTGTGATATAACATCTACGATATCATTATTATTTTTAATCTCTTCAATTAATTCATCACTATATCGTACCATTCTTTAATCCTTTCTTTTACATACTTGTAATATTCGACACTTTTAAAAAAAATCCTTCTTTTATGTCTACAAGGTGACAGCATTATTTACAATATAAAAGAAAAGAGAAATTCAAGTTTCTCTTTTCTTTCGTATTATATTTTATTCTTAAAACTAATTTGAAGCATCAAATGGAATAAATTTGCTCATTATGTTCTTACTAATTTCTGAAGTTGTAACATTATTATCTACTTTATATTCTTCAAATGATGTTGTTATTTTGTTTTCAACTAATTCTTCTATTTCTTCCTTTGAAGAATGTTCTGTAAGTACCAATTCACTTACTAGTATTTGTTTTGCATTATTAAGCATTTTCTTTTCTCCGGGTTGATAAACCTTTTTCTTTTTGCTTAAAACTTAGATTTCTTACGACATCTGCAACTTCATATATGTCTCCGCTTTTCATCTTTTCCATATTATCTCTATATCTTTTGTTCCAATTCATAGACATCTCTGTTTCATTGGATTCTAAAACATCAAAGACTTTTTCAGCATCTTTTTTATTTATTATGCCTCTTACTCCTATTTCCTCTGCTTTTGCAGTTGGAACCATTACTTTAACTTCTCCAGGCATTTTTAAAATATAGTATGCTTGTTTTACTCCCAATATGTTTTTTTCCTCTATTGAATCAATTACTCCAGCTCCGTGCATAGGATAAACTATCTTGTCTCCTACATTAAACATCAAAGCGTCACTCCTTTCAAATGTCTAATTCTTTAAACCACATAAATATTATACTACAAAAATTGCCAAAAGTCAAAAGATTTGGCAATTTAATTTTCCTTTTTTTAGTATATTATTTAGATGTAGAGCCAAAGCCTCCAAGCCTCTCTCCTTCTGCATTATCGTTGTCTACAGTTAAGAATTTTTGGAATATTACTTGTCCTATTGCATCTCCTTTTTTTATTTCTAAATCTTTATCAAAAAAGTTATAATATGCAAACAT
>CALXZQ010000008.1 GCA_944393275.1 uncultured Clostridia bacterium | reverse complement strand
TAGGAATAACTTTTGTAATTCTAACAATTGCTTTAGGAATAGTATATGTTATGTAATTATATAAATAGATTTTTATGGGGACAGTAAAAACTGTTCCCTTTTGTGTAGTATAGGAGAAATGATGAAAAATAAAAAAGTAAATAAATTAATAGATAATAATTATATAGAAGGTATATTTAGAGGAAATAAAAAAGGCTTTGGATTTGTAATACCAAATAATGAAAAAATAGAAGATATATATGTAAAGAAAGAAAATACTAAAAATGCTTTGAATGGAGATAGAGTTTTAGTAGGACTAATAAAGCCAAAGGATGACGAATCTAGTGCAGAGGGCTGTATTATTAAGATCTTAAAAAGAGAAAAAAACGAATTAGTAGGAACTTTTCAAAACAATAAAAATTTTGGATTTGTTGTACCAGATGACAAGAAATTTGGCACAGATATATTTATATCGAAAAAGAACTTTGGAAAAGCAAGAAATAATCATAAAGTATTAGTTAAGATTATAAAATATCCTGAGGGCAAGAGAAAGGCCGAAGGGAAGATTATAGAGGTAATAGGGAATGTTAATGAAGCAGGCGTTGATATGTTATCTTTAATAAAAGAAAATAATCTGCCATATAGATTTCCTGAACCTGTTATGAATGAAGCTAAGAGAATAGAAACTAAAGTTAATAAAAAAGACATTAAAAATAGAAAAGATCTAAGAAATATAAATATATTCACTATTGATGGAGAAAGTGCAAAAGATTTAGATGATGCTATATTTGTAGGAAAAACAGAAAACGGAAACTATTTATTAGATGTGCATATAGCTGATGTTAGCTATTATGTAAGAGAAAATACTCTCTTAGATAAAGAAGCACTTTTAAGAGGAACCAGTATATATATGCTAGATAGAGTAATTCCAATGTTACCAAGAGAATTATCAAATGGAATATGCAGTTTAAATGCAGGGGAAGATAGATTTACACTATCAGTATCTATGGAAATTGATAAGAACGGTAATGTAGTTTCATCAGACATCTATAAAGGAGTTATTAATGTTAAAGAAAGAATGACCTATACATATGTTCAAAAAATATTAGATGGAACGGATGAAAAGGTTTTAGAAAGATATAGTGAGTATATTAATGATTTTAAGTTAATGGAAGAGATAGCATTGGTATTAAAGAATAGAAGATTAGAAAAAGGCTATTTAAATTTAGATATTCCGGAGAGCAAAATTACATTAGATAAAGATGGATATGCAATAGATGTAGGAAAATATGAAACCAATTTTGCAAACGAGATTATAGAACAATTTATGCTTACAGCCAATGAGAACGTAGCAGAAAAATTCTATTGGCTAGAAGCACCATTTATTTATAGAGTACACGAAGAACCAGACATTTCTAAAATAGAAGAATTAAATAAATTTATATATAATTTTGGATATAAAATTAAAGTGAAAGATGAAAAAGTATATCCTAAAGAATTTGCGAAAATATTAGAAGATGTTAAGGGAAAACAAGAAGAAAAAATTGTATCAAACTTTATATTAAGAACGTTAAAAGTTGCAAGATATGATGCAGAGAATAAGGGACACTTTGGTATTGCAAGTAAATATTATTGCCATTTTACATCACCAATTAGAAGATATCCAGATTTATATATCCATAGAATTATAAGTGAATATTTGAGAAATGGATATGTCATAAAAGAGGAGAAAAAAGAAAGATACTTTGAAGAAGCAGAGGAATATGCTAAACAATCATCAGAAAGAGAAAAGATTGCAACAAAGGTTGAAAGAGATAGTATAGATATTAAAAAGGCAGAATATATGTCTAATAAAATAGGAGAAGAATATGAAGGTATAATATCTAATGTAACTTCCTTTGGAATATTTGTAGAGCTGGAAAATACAGTAGAAGGATTAATTAGATTTGAAGACCTAGGAAATGAATATTTCATATATGATGAGAATCATAAAATCTTAATAGGAGAGAAAAGCAAAAAGGTTTATAGAATTGGAGACAATGTAAGAATAAGAGTTAAGGCGGCAAGCAAGGAGGCAAGAACAATAGACTTTGAAATTAGCGAATCCTTACAAGAAGATTAGTGGCTATAAAAACGACAAAAGATAATACAAGCAAAACAATACCACCTAAAGTATTGTTTTGCTTTTTTATTTCAAAAAAGCCATAACTTACAGTTTTAGTAAATATTATTAAAGATATAATAAAAAAGAATATATTCATAATTATCTCCCTTAAATTTAAGTTTCTAAAAGTAGATTGTTAGAATTTATGCTTGTTGAAACATTTACTTTAAAAAAACTATTTTTATAATTTTTACTCCAATTATAGTTATACCAATCATTTATAGTTAAAAATTTAGCTAGCGCATACTTACCAAATCCAGAAATATCTGCACCATAATCTATAGAAGTTTTATAAAGATATTCGTACAATACGGTGCTTAGATATTCATTAATGGCATTTTCTAATGCAGTTAAGACATAAGAACTTGAGTAATCTGAGTTTTCGTTCATAGACAAAATTCTTGCATTTAAATCCACATTAACAGTTATAAAAGGGCTTCCATTAATGATGTCAACTGTACATTTGGTATCTCCTTTTTTACTTAAACTAAAATCTATATTTGAATTTTCATCAAATGGACTCAAGATAGTTAATTCACAACTTTGAAATTTATTATTTGTCATTAAATATGCCATTGTTTCTATAGCAGAAAGCTCTCCAACTATACGATCTTCTTTAAAAACAGCAAGACCGACATCCTCAATACCAGTGTTTTCATGTGAAATAGGGGCTTCTCCTGCCTTAAAACTACTATCTGTGGAAAAATTACTAACATAATTATTATCTACATTTGTTTCAGTGCTATTAACAGAACTTAATATAGCTGTTGGTTCACGAAAGGTATTATTTAGACTAGAAAAAAATTCGACTAAACTAATATCATCTGTATTACCTGTATGTCTATAATATTTAGGTGAAGTATTATAGTATTTAGACACTAGTTTCTCATAGATAGATTCAGAATTTTTAAGATAATATTCTGCAGAACATCTTGAAACAAGCACATTACTACTATGACTTATCTGTGTATTTCCTATAAAAGTATATATATATTCTGAGATTCCATCGTAAGCTAATTCCTCAGAAAAAATTAAACTTTGACAATGGGATAAATTTAATTGCTTGCTACCGATATAACTTTCTATTAATTGAATTCCAGAATTAATAGTTGAACATTCTATAGAAGTATTTATAATACTAGAAGATTTACTACCAGATGAACTACCAGAAGATTCGCTACCAGATTCAGGGGATAATGTTTGAAATGTTAGTTTTAAGTTATTGTTAGTTCCTTTATCTAAACCAATTGCTACGACATATGCAAAACTATCTATATTTTGAGTATTTTTAAAAAAACTAAGAAAAATTAGTCCGAAAATTATAATTAGCGTAATAGATATAACTCTTTTAAACAAATCATTCATTTTGAACCTCCTTTAAAATATGTGAATCTTCTATTTTCTTTTTTAAATATGCCAATCCAAGTATTGCAAAACTATATATAAATACCATAAATATTTGGAAATGCTGCAGAAAATTTGAAAATAAGAAAATTATATCTGAAAAATTTCTTGGCAATAAAGAAAGGACAAATACAGAATTAGTTACAATTCCGGATAAAGCGGTATAGTCCTTATAGTTAAATAATTTCTGCATAATTATAATAGTAATCATACAAAATATACTTGCAAAACTTATTATAGATAAAATCCAAACTAATACAAATAATGCTTCAGGATTTTGAAAGAAGTTACCATATTCAATAGATCTTACTAATAAATATATTGGAGACAGTTCCTTTACATATAATAAAAAATTAAACCCTAATAAAAGCACAACGATTACAACAAATAAAATAGTACTTATAATAGAAAAAGAAATTACTGTTATTTTATTTAAAGAATTAGGTTCTTTTAGTAATGGAGATATGAAAAAGAGCATGCAAAAACCGGAAAAAGCGTATATATTTCCAATACCCTTTAGAAAAATAGAAGAAGCGCCATTACCTAATATAGGAAATAGCTTATTAATATCAATATTAGGAAATATTGATATTGTTAAAACTACTATACTTAAGAGCATTAGAACAGTAACTATTGTATTTACTCTAATAACAGAAGATTTTCCGAATTTATTTGCGAAAAAGATTATTATAAAGAACATTAATAGAATAATTTTAAAATCTATTTTGCTAAAATAAACTGTATACACACTTTCTGCAAAGTTTCTTACTATAGCACTTGTCATTATAAGGAAAAATGATATATATAAAAGCCCTGTAATATATTTTAATACATTACCTCCAAGATATTTAGAAATATCTACGATATCCTGACCGTGAAAATGTTTATACAATTTCATAAAAATACATATAAAGATAAATGCAATTAAAGTGATATATACAATATTAAGAGTAGAACCAGTACTACATTGATTGAAAAATATTTGAGGGAGATATAATATAGTATGATTTAATATTCCAATACATATTAAAAGAATACCTTCAATTGTACCAACTTTAGAATAATTCATAATAAATCCTTTCTTATTTTTTATAATGCCAAGACATACTTATTTGTTTTTGTCTTTGAACTCGTTTTACATTTAAAAAATCTTTTCTAAACTCTCTTTTCCAAGGTGGAACTAAGAATAATTTGTTTCCTTTCATGTTAGTAACAGGGGAGAAAGGAACACAATATGGAACTCCAAAAGATTTTAGAGATGTTATAGAAAGTAGATAATAAAACATACCAATTCCAATACCTAGAAAACCAAGTAAAGAGCCAAGTATAATAAATATAAATTGGAGAATTCTACAATGAAAGCTTAATGAAAAATCAGGTATTGTAAAAGAAGAAATTCCGGTTACCGCAATAATTATAATTAATATAGGACTTACAATTTTAGCATCAACAGCTGCTTGTCCAACTAAAAGTGCACCAACAATTCCAATCGTAGGGCCAATAGCAGAAGGAACCCTAAGACCTGCTTCACGAATTAATTCAAATGAAATAGTCATAACTAAAATTTCGAATAGTACTGGGAATGGAATCTCATTTCTTGCGGAGACTATTGAGAATAGTAGTTCAGTGGGTAGAGTATCTAAATGAAATGTAGTAATTGCTAGATAAAATCCTGGTAGTAATAATGTTATAAAATAAGATAATATTCTTAAAAATTTTAGTAAGTTTGAAAACTGATATTTTAAATTTTGATCCTCAGGTGAGCTTAAAAAGTCCAAAAATACGCCAGGCATTACCAATACAAATGGACTACCATTTACTATTACTGCAACACGACCATTTAATAAATAATCTGCTGTTCTATCAGGTCTCTCAGTAGCAATCATTTGTGGAAAAGTAGATTTATTATTATCATCTATCAACTGTTCTAGTTGACCAGAAGATAAGAGATAATCAATATTTAAATTATTTAATCTATATTTAACTTCAGCAATTAAATTATCGTTGGCAATATTTTTTAGATAACATACAGCACATGCAGTTTTACTTATTTCTCCAACATTAATATTTTCTATTACCAAATTTTCATTGTTAACTAATCTTCTTATTAAAGATGTATTAGTTCTTATAGCTTCTGTAAAAGCTTCTTGAGAACCACGTATAACCAATTCATTTTGAGGAGTTCCGATACTTCTTTGTTTAAAGCCTTTAACATCAATATTAAAAGCATTATCTAAAGTATCTACAAAAAGAGCGCAGTTTCCGGAATTAATTCCTGAAATTATACTAGAAAAATTATCTTCTATAGTTACTGCATTTTGTGGCAATAAACTTAAATTTATTAAATCTAATAAATTGTTAATATTAGAATTGTTAGACTTAGAATTTTTGTGCTTATTATTAATAAATAAAGAAGTGTTTTCAATACCTATATTAGATAAATTTTTAAGCATTAATGGTTTTAATATGTTGCAATTTATAGTATCTGTATTTATCATTCCATCTATATATACAATAAAAGCAGAAAATTTTTTATTCATTGCTACTAAATCAAAATTTTTAATTACAACATCACTATTTATTAATGAGTTATATTTTATTTTTAAAAATTCTAAATTTTTATTATAATTAGAAGTGATAGAAGTATCTTGTTCATTTTGAGTAGAGTTAGCAGTATTAGATGAACAAGAATTTGTAGAATCAGTTTCTGGCAATATGAAATTATAATCTGATGTGTTTTCTTTATATATAAATATATCCGAAAACATTTGTGAAATAGCATTTTTACCTTTCATATATATTCCTTTCAAAAATATATTTTTATTAGTAATTACCAAAAAATATAGAAAATATGTATAAAAGATGTTATAATAATTTTAAATGAATATAAGGAGTTTCAAATGGGAAAAAGAAGAGGTATATCATTTTTAAATTTTTTATTAAATTTTATAATAGCAGCTATAATGGCAGGTCTAGTTATATTTGTGTACTTTTGCTTTAATTATGGAGTAGAAACTACAGTAACAGAAATTGCAGATAATTTTAATTTAAGCAAAATAATTCCTTCAGAGAATGAAAGTACAATAGAAATACCTGTTGTAGAAAACCCACTTTCTGCAGCAGAAATAGTAAATAATTCACAAGATTTAGTAAAAAGAGATGAAGCGGGTTACTATTATGCACAGATAGATGAGAATGCAAAAATAATATATGATGCACTTATGAGTAATGAAGTAAATTTAAGAAAAGGAAATTATAAAATAGAATTTGGCAATCAATTTAATGAATTGTTAAATGAAGAAAATGGAACAGAATCTTTAAACAGTTCATACCAACAAGCATTAGATGCACTTACATTAGATCATCCGGAAGTTTTTTATTTAGATATAAGTAAAATGCTTTTAATGATTTATTCGAGAAAAACAATATTAAAAACAACATATACTGTTTCAATAGAAAGTGAAGAAAATGGAAATTATTTTAGTGATGAGTTTAAAACAGAGGAAGAAGTAAATCAAGCTGTTAATAGAGTAGAGTATATAAGAGATAATTTATACAATCAATTAGAAGGAGATACATATAATAAAATAAAAGATATACATGATTGTTTAGTAAATGAATTAGAGTATGAACAAACAATTTCAAAACCTAATATAAGAAATATTTATGGTGCACTTGTGACAAAAGAAGTAGTGTGTGAAGGATATGCAAAAGCATTTAAATATATCTTAGACGGGCTTGACATACCAAATATAATTGTAGTTGGTACTGCAACCAACTCTAGTGGGGTAACAGAATCACATGCTTGGAGTTATGTACTTATAGATGATGCTTGGTATGCAATAGATGTTACTTGGGATGATCCAATTATAGTAGGAAATGGAAAATTACCAGAAATGGAAAAATACAGATATTTCTTAAGAGGGAGTGAGACATTTAATAAAAATCATACTATTACAGGTCAGGTATCTGATAATGGAATGAAATTTTTATACCCAGAATTAAGTGAATTAGATTATGTATATTAATGAAAAAGAATATAAAAACTAAAAAAGTTTTTATATTCTTTTTATATTATAGAATTATACAAATTAATCCGCCACTACCTTCATTAACAATTCTCTCTAAAGTTTCTTGAAGTTTACATTGAGCATCTTCAGGCATCTTAGATAGTTTGTTTTGCAAACCTTCATTAACAAGTTCGTGTAGATTTTTTCCAAATATATTAGATTCCCATATTTTTTTAGGATCTGACTCGAATTCAGAAAGTAGAAAATTAACAAGTTCTTCGGATTGCTTTTCACTACCAACAATTGGAGAAACTTCAGTTTCAATATCTGCTCTAATAATATGAAGAGAAGGAGCTTTAGCCTTTAATTTAACTCCAAATCTTGAGCCTTGTTTTACCATCTCTGGTTCTTCTAAAACTAGCTCATCTATAGAAGGTGTAACAATTCCATATCCTTTAGCTTTTACTTCTTCAAGTGCATAAGAAATTTTTGAGTATTCTTTTTGTATTCTTGAAAGTTCGGTTATTGTTGTGAATAAATCTCCTTCGTTTGAGATTGTGACTCCTGAAATCTCTGTAAGAATAGTATAAAATAGGTCTTCTTTTAGTTCTATAGAAACATTAACAAATCCACTCCCAAGATTTATTTCGTCGATTCTAGTTTTAGTGATAATTTCAGTATTAGATAGAGTCTCTATACAAGAAGAAACCTGTTTTAAAATAGTGGCATTTTTGAAAGATTCTTTTACAGAATTTAATAACTCACATTTTAAAGGATGAGAATCGTCTAAACCGTCAATCCATTTTGGAAAATTAATATTAATTCTCTCAATAGGAAATTCATATAAAATCTTAGAGAATATATCATTAATATTATCAAAATTTAATTCATTACAATTTATAGGTAAAACACAAGTATTATATTTTTGTTCTAACTCCATAGCAAGATTTTGACTATAATCAGAATAAGGATTAACACAGTTTAATACAATAATAAAAGGTTTTTTTAATGCTTGTAGCTCAGAGACAACTCTTTCTTCAGCAGATATGTAATCTTCCCTTGGAATATCTGTAATACTTCCATCTGTTGTTAAAACAATACCTATTGTAGAATGTTCCTGAATTACTTTTTTGGTACCAATCTCAGCAGCTCTTTCAAATGGAATTTCTTCGTCACTCCAAGGAGTTTTTACCATTCTAGGCATATCGTCTTCTAAATATCCTATAGCATTATTTACAAGGTATCCAACACAATCTACTAATCTAGTTTTTAGTTTAATGTTGTCGCCAACAACAATTTCAATAGCTTCGTTTGGAACAAATTTTGGTTCTGTTGTCATAATAGTACGACCTGCAGCACTTTGAGGTAGTTCATCTCGAGCTCTTTCTTTTTTATATTCATTTTCAATGTTAGGAATAACTAATAAATCCATAAATCTTTTTATAAATGTAGACTTACCAGTTCTGACAGGGCCTACGACACCTACATAGATATCACCATCAGTTCGATTTGCAATGTCTTGATAAACATTAATATTTTCCATTTATAATAACCTCCTTAAATAGAAATGTTTGTACAAAATTACTTTAGTAATGTATATTAAGAAAATTTCTAACTTATACCAAAATTATAAAAATATTGCAAAATTTATATAAAGGTGCTAATATATAATAAGTTTTTTTATAATTAGTAACCAATATACCTAAAAAATATAAAATATAGTATAATAAGAAAGAAAAGGAATGTGATTATGGAAGAGATTATAAAAACTTTGGAAAAATACAATCAAAATCAAATAATTGAAATTCTACATAAGGTAGATGAAACTACAAAGGAAAAATTAATTAATCAATTGAATAAAATTAACTTTAAAGAAATAAATGATTTATATAAAAATATACATACTGCTAATAAGGTTGATATAGATAAAATAAAGCCGATTAAATCTACTAATGAAGATAAATTATCTAAAGAAGAACTTGAAAAATATAAAAGATTAGGAGAAGAAACAGTAAGGAATAATAAATTTGCTGTAGTCACTATGTCAGGAGGCCAAGGAACAAGACTTGGATTTAATGGACCAAAGGGAACTTTTAAAATAAATGTAGAACCTAATCCAAAATATTTATTTGAAATAATAGTAGATACTTTAACTGAGGCTAATAAAAAATATGCAGTTACAATTCCTTGGTATATAATGACGAGTGAAGAAAATGATACTACTATTAAAGAATTTATGCAGTCTCATAATAATTTTGGGTATGATGGACAATATATTAAATACTTTAAACAAGGTAAATTACCATTAATTGATGAGAAAGGAAACCTATTAATAGATGAAAATTATAATATAAGATTAGCTTCAAATGGAAATGGAAGTATTTTTGAATCTATGAGAACCAAAGGAATTCTAGATGATATGGAATCAAAAGGGATTGAATGGGTATATATTGGTTCTATAGATAATGTACTATTAAAAATGGTAGATATATTATTATTGGGAATAGCAATAGAAGAAAAATCTCCAATAGCTACTAGATCAATGTTTAAAAATAATCCAAGAGAAAGAGTTGGATCTATATGTAGTTATAATGGAAAGATAAAAGTTATAGAATATTCAGAATTTCCAGAAGAAATTGTAGATGCAGTAGATGAAAATGGAGAGCTTTTATATGGAGAATCACATATAATGTGTAATTTATTTAATATTGAAGCTTTAAAAATAGTTAGTACAAAAAAATTACCTTATCATATGGCATTTAAGAAATATTCATATATAGATAGTAATTTAAATTTAGTAGTTCCAGAAGAACCTAATGCATATAAATTTGAATATTTTATTTTTGATTCATTTGAATATTTTAATAAAATTTCAATATTAAGAGGAAAAAGAGAAGAAGACTTTGCTCCAGTAAAAAATGCAACAGGAGTAGATAGCCCTGAGACTGCAATAAAGCTATACAACAATTATTGGAGAAAAATGGGTAAAATATAAAAATAAGAGTTGTTATTATATATCAAAATAGCTAAGACAAAAGTCCTAGCTATTTTTTTATTTAGTTATACATTTTGATTTCCAGGTATAAAATAATCTACAACACCATATATTAAAGCACCTATTATGGCAGCTATCCAAGAAATTGTATATCCTGCTACGAAAAATTGAGTTAAATATAATGTAACAACAGCAAGAACAAATCCTACAAAACCTCTACCAAAACTACTTGCATGAAGACCTGTAAATTTAGAAATTAAATAATCCATAATTGTTAAGACTATTGCAGCTATTGCTAATGTCCATATATTATTTATGCTAAAACCTGGTGTGAAGAATGCAGTAATAGCAAGAACCACAGCGGAAGTTACTAATCTCCATACAATTTGCCCAAATGTACTTGTATTATTTTTATCCTGAGCTTTTAATTGACTATCAGCCATTATAAAACCCTCCTTAATTTTCAGTTTATAAAATTATGTCTTTCATGGTTTCATATTGTTATTATTTACTTAAAAAAATTTTTTATTCAAAATGAATAATTTAATAATAAAAGCAAAAAATAATAAAAAATTGAAAATATGTGAAAGGTGTAAAAAAATGCTAATAACATTTATAAGAGCAATTATATTATATACAATTGTATTAATTGTTATGCGATTAATGGGGAAAAGAGAAATAGGACAGCTTCAACCATTTGAGCTTGCAATATCAATATTAATAGCAGATTTAGCATCAATTCCTATGGCAGAATTAGGAATTCCAATTTCAAATGGAATAATACCAATATTAGGATTACTTTCAATGCATTTAGTTATAAGCTTACTTAATATGAAAAGCATAAAATTTAGAGAGATAATGTGCGGGAAACCTTCACTATTAATATATAGAGGTAAAATAGATGAGAAAGTTTTAAAAAAAGAAAGATTTACAATTAATGAATTAGAGGAAAGAATACGTAGTAATAATATTTATGATTTAGGAGATGTTGAATATGCTATATTAGAAACTAGTGGACAAGTTACAGTTATACCAAAACCTAATAAGAGGAATACGATACCTGAGGATTTTAATATTGAACCTGAATATGAAGGAATAGCGTATGATTTAGTAATTGATGGTATTGTTATGTATGATAATCTAAAAAAGATAGGGAAAGACTATAAATGGTTAGAAAAGGAAGTAAAAAAATTTAAAATAACTCCAGAAGAAGCTCTAGTAGTTACTGTTAATGGAAAATATCAAGTATATTGCCAAGCAAAAAATAAGAGGTAGGGGATAAATATGTATAAAGAAATAATAATAACTATAGTAATTATTGTTTTGGTAAGCATAGGAGACTTTTTTTCACAAAGCTTTACAGAAAAGAATATAGATGAAATGAATATTGAGTTGGATGAATTACAAAAAATAATAGAAGAAAAGGATTATAATGGAAGTAAGACTAAAATAAACGAAATTGGTGAAAAATGGAATGATAAAATAAATATAATGGCATATTATTTAGAACACGATGAACTTGAAAAAGTTACTACTCAGTTGTATGAGATAAGTGGGTATATAGAAACTGGACAAATAGATGAGTGCGTGCCATTTATTTATAATTGTAAATTTTTACTAAATCATATAAAAGAAAAAGAAGTATTTAATTTTAAAAATATATTTTAAAACTAGTAATTTTACTAGTTTTTTTCTTATAATGCTTGACAAATGATAAAAAATGGTGTAAAGTATATTAGCATTACAAAAAAGAGGTAGTAGTTATGGAAAAAAATGTTGAGATAAGTATGCTTTGCCAAATATACGGTAAGCTTTTAACCAAAAAACAACTTAATATTTTAGATGATTACTATAATAATGATTATTCTCTTTCAGAGATAGCGGAAAATAATAAAATAACAAGACAGGCTGTTAGAGATAATTTGAAGAAGGGAGAAAATAAGCTTTTTGAATTAGAAGCAAAGTTAGGTATTATGAATAGGATGTTAAATCAGGAAAAAAGAATACAACATATTTTATCTGAACTTACTAAAATAAGCAATGAAGACTCAGATAAAAGAGTAACAAAAATCTTAGAAAATGTAAAAAAAGAATTAAATTGTTTAGTATAAAAGGGGGCTCACCTATATGGCATTTGAAGGATTATCTTCAAAGTTACAGGAGATAACAAGGAAACTAAGAGGGCAAGCAAGAATAACAGAATCTGACCTAAAAGAGATGCTAAGAGAAGTTAAATTGGCACTTCTTGAAGCAGATGTTAACTATAAAATAGTAAAAGAATTTATAGCAGTTATACAAGAAAAAGCACTAGGTCAAGATGTATTAAAATCCTTAACACCAGGACAACAAGTAGTAAAAATAGTTAAAGATGAGTTAGTTGAATTATTAGGTGGAACCGAAAGCAAAATAAACTTCACATCAAATCCACCAACAATAATAATGTTAGTAGGATTGCAAGGATCTGGAAAAACTACAACAGCAGGTAAATTAGCAAATCTATTAAGAAAACATGGGAAAAAGCCATTATTAGTAGCAGCAGATGTATATAGGCCAGCAGCTATTCAGCAATTAAAAGTAATAGGAAAAGAGCTCAACATACCAGTATATTGTAACGAGGGTTCAAAAGATGTGGTACAAATAGCTAAACAATCAATAAATGAAGCAATATCAAAATTGAATGATGTAATAATTATTGATACAGCGGGAAGATTACATATAGATGAAGAGCTAATGAATGAATTAAAAAATATGAAAGCAGGTGTAAAGCCTCATGAAATCTTATTAGTTGTAGATGCTATGACAGGTCAAGATGCAGTAAACGTAGCTACATCATTTAATGAAGCATTAGGGATAGATGGTATTATTTTAACTAAATTAGATGGTGATACACGTGGTGGTGCAGCTTTATCAGTAAAAAAAGTTACAAATAGACCAATAAAATTTGTAGCAGTAGGAGAGAAATTAAGTGATATAGAGGAATTTCATCCGGAAAGAATGGCATCAAGAATATTAGGAATGGGAGATGTTCTTTCAATTATTGAAAAGGCAGAAGAAACATTCGATGAAGAAGAAGCACTAAAATTAGAAGAAAAATTAAGAGGCAAAAAAGAATTTGATTTAGATGATTATCTAGTTCAATTAAGACAAATAAAAAAAATGGGTTCATTTTCATCTATATTAAAAATGCTACCTGGTATGAATCAAATAAAAGACTTAAAAGTTGATGATAAAGAATTTGATAAAATAGAAGCAATTATATGTTCAATGACAAAACAAGAAAAAAGGAATCCTAAATTATTAAATGCGAGCAGAAGAAAAAGAATAGCAGATGGAAGTGGTACTTCAGTCCAACAAATAAATAAATTTATGAACTCATTTGAAGTTTCACAAAAGATGATGAAGCAAATGAAGAATAAAAAAGGAATGAAGAACCTTATGAAGCAATTTAATATGGATGATTTAAAAAATCTAAAATAGTTATTAATGCATAATTAATATATATTCTCAAAATTTATAGGAGGTGAATTTAATGGTAAAAATAAGATTACAAAGAGAAGGCAAGAAAAAAGCACCATTTTATCACATAGTTGTTGCTGATTCTAGATCTCCAAGAGATGGAAAAATAGTAGAAAAAATTGGAACATATGATCCAATGACAAAACCATCTACAATAGTATTAGACAAAGCAGCTGTAGAAAAATGGATAAAAAATGGAGCAAAGCCAACAGATACAGTAAAAAAATTAATAGAACAAGCTAAATAATTAAATTCTAGGGGGAAACAAACATGAAAGAATTATTAGAAATAGTCATAAAAGGCTTAGTAGATGCTCCAGAACAAGTTGAGATTAATGAAATTCCAGAAGACAAAGAAACAGTTTACGAAATAAAAGTTGCTGAAACAGATATGGGAAAAGTAATTGGTAAACAAGGGAGAATAGCTAAATCTATAAGAACTGTTATGAAGGCAATAGCTTCAAAAGATAAAAAAAGAATTGTAATTAAATTTGTTGAATAATTCTTTATAAATATAAATTGAGGAAAATATGGAATATTTAGAAATAGGTCAAATAGTTAATACAAATGGACTTAAGGGTCTGTTAGTAGTTAATCCTTTTACTGATGATATTAGAAGATTTGAAAATTTAGAAACTATATACATTGTATATAATAAACAATTGATTGAAAAGAAAATTACAGATGTAAAATATAAAAAGAATCAAGTACTTCTAAAGTTAAGTGGTATAGATACAATTGAAGAAGCAGAAAAATTTAGAGAATGTTATTTGAAAATTGATAGAAAAGATGCTATAAAGCTTCCAAAAGATACATATTTTATTGTAGATCTTATTGGATTAGAAGTATATACTGTAGACAATGGATTTCTAGGAAAAATAGATGATATTTTTCAAACAGGAAGCAATGATGTATATGTTATAAAAGACGAATTGGGTAAGCAAATATTGTTACCAGCAATATCAGAAGTAGTAAAAAAGGTTGATATAGATAATAAAAAAATGATTGTAAAATTAATTCCAGGCATAATCTAGGAGGAATAATGAAATTTGATATTCTTACACTTTTTCCAGAAATGTTTGAAGCACTTAGCAAAAGCATTATAGGAAAAGCACAAGAAAAAGCTTTGATAGAGATTAATCTAATAAATATTAGAGATTTCTCAAAAAATAAACATAAGAAAGTAGATGATACACCTTATGGTGGTGGAGCAGGGATGGTAATTAATCCTACAGTTGTATATGATGCATATTCTTCAATAGAAGATAAAAATGCAAAAGTTATATATATGTCTCCACAAGGCAAAGTTTTAAATCAAGAAAAAGTAAAAGACTTATCAAAAGAAAAGCATCTAATTATTTTATGTGGGCATTATGAAGGAATAGATCAAAGGGTTTTAGATGAAATTGTTGATGAGGAAATTTCTATAGGAGATTATGTCCTAACAGGAGGAGAAATCCCAGCAATGGTATTAATTGATAGTGTGAGTAGGTATGTAGATGGAGTTATAACGAACGATTCTACTTTTGAGGAATCCTTTTCTGAAGGACTTCTCGAGTATCCACAATATACTAGACCAGAAACTTTCAATAATAAGAAAGTACCAGATGTACTTATATCAGGGAATCATCAAAATATCCGTAAATGGAGAAGAGAACAATCATTAATAAATACATATAAAAAAAGACCAGAACTATTAAATAATCTAAATTTACCTGAAGAAGATTTAAAAATATTAAAAAATATAAATAAAGAGGATTTATAAAAAAATTCAAAGAAGGAGGAAAAAATAATGGACATTATAAAATCAATAGAACATGAGCAATTGAAAAATAAGGTTCCATCTCTTAAAGTAGGAGACACTGTAAAGGTTCACCAGAGGATAAAAGAAGGAAATAGAGAAAGAATTCAAGTTTTTGAAGGAATAATAATAAAAAAACAAGGTGGAGGAGTGAATAGTACATTTACTGTAAGAAGAATATCTTATGGTGTTGGTGTTGAGAAAACATTCTTACTAAACTCTCCATTAATGGAAAAAGTAGAATTAGTAAGGGTAGGTAAAGCAAGAAGAGCTAAATTATATTACTTAAGAGATAGAGTAGGAAAATCTGCTAAAACTAAAGAACAAATTGGTGCTAGAATTGAGAATAAAGAAATAGTTCTTAAAGAAGAGATAGTTCCTACAACAGAAGAAGTTGTAGATGAAACTCCAGTAGAAGCAGCACCAGAGGAAGCAGCAGCTGTAGAAACAACAGAAGTTGTTAAAGAAGAAGTAGTAGATACAGTAAAAGAAGAACCTGTTGAGACTGTAACAGAAGCTCCAGAAACAGAAGAAACAGCAGAAGAAGATAAAAAATAATAACTATTATAAAAAATAGAAAATATAGTCTTAATTGAATATATTTTCTATTTTTTTAGCTGTCATTTACTTGCTAATTAACATAAATTTTGTTAGAATATTAAAGACATAAATATAAGAAAAATTACATTATAAACGTATAATGAATATTATATGTAATACATAATAGTATTAATTGGAGAAAGTGAAAATAAATGAGCGATAATTTGAAAAATGAAAGAAAAAGCATTGCATTTTATACATTAGGCTGTAAAGTAAATCAATATGAAACTAATGGAATGATACAGGAATTTAAAAATACTGGATATGAAATAGTAGAATTTGAAGAAAAAGCAGATATTTATATAATAAATACTTGCACAGTCACAAATATGTCTGATAAAAAATCAAGACAAATAATAAGAAGAACAAAAGAACTAAATAAAGATTCTATAGTAGTTGCAGTAGGATGTTATGCACAAGTGGCTAAGGACAAATTAAAAGAGATAGAACAAATAGATCTTATACTTGGAAATGAGGAAAAGAAAGATATAATACAATATATAGAGCAATATATGCTAGAGAATAAGAAAATAGAGAATGTGACTGATATAGCAGAGAAGAAAGAGTTTTCTGACTTTGGTGTTGTAGATTATACAGATAAAACTAGAGCAGTAATAAAAGTACAAGATGGTTGTGATAGGTTTTGTACATATTGTATAATTCCATACGCAAGAGGAAGAGTAAGAAGTAGAAAACCAGATAGCATAATAGAGGAAGTAAATGCAATAGCTAAAAAAGATATAAAGGAAATTGTTATAACAGGGATTCATATAACATCATATGGAAAAGATTTTAAAAATAATTATAGACTAATTGATCTATTGGAAGATTTAAATAAAATTGATGGAATACAAAGAATAAGATTAGGTTCTATAGAACCAACTCTCATAACAGAAGAATTTACAGAAAGATTAGCAAAATTAGAAAAAATATGTGACCATTTTCATTTATCATTACAGAGTGCTTGTGATACGGTGTTAAATAGAATGAATAGGAAGTATACAATAAATGAATTTATAGAGTCTACAAAATTATTAAATAAAATATTTCCACAGGTTTCATTAACTACAGACATAATAGTAGGTTTTCCAGGAGAGACGGATGAAGAATTCGAAATTACTTATAATAACCTAAAAAAAATAAATTTTTATAAAATGCACATATTTAAATATTCTCCAAGAAAAGGAACTAGAGCGGCTGTTATGCCAAACCAGATAGATGGGAATATAAAAGAAGAAAGAAGCAATAGATTAATAGAGTTATCAAATAAAAACGAAATAGAAAAAAATAAATCTTATATTGGAAAAGAAGTAAATGTTTTATTTGAAGAACAGGAAGGAGAATATGTGAAAGGACATACTACAAATTATATGGTAGTAAAAGTTAAAACACAAAATGTTAATATAGAAAATAAAATCTTAAAAGTCATTATAAAAGAAACAAATAATTTAGAATTAATCGGCGAAATAGCGCAAGAATTTTAGACAAAATTCTTGCATTATTTCAAATGTAATTATATAATTACATAAACTAAAATATTAATAGGAGAGTTTAATGAATAAAACTAAAAGAAAAATTTTTGAAGCTTCTATGAAATTATTTGCAGATAAAGGATATGAGGCCACAAGTATTGAAGAAATTACGGCTACTGTAGGTGTGGCTAAAGGAACTTTATATTATCACTTTTCTAGTAAAGAGGAAATATTTAATTTCTTGGTAGAAGAAGGAATGAAATTATTAAAAAATAGTATAGACATTAAAACTGCAAGAGTAGATAGTTATGTTGATAAATTACGTGCTATTATTTTAATACAGATAAAGGTAATAGCAAAATATGAAAATTTAATGACTATAGTATTAAGTCAAGTTTGGGGAACAGAAAAAAGAAATAATAAGTGTAAAGAATGTGTATTTGAATATATAGATACAATAGAAAAAATTGTTACGGAAGGAATAGAAAAAGGAGAAATATTAAAAGGAAATCCTAAAATAATTGCTTCAGAAATATTTAGCTCAACTTGTGCATGCTTAATATATAAATTGAAAAACAATAAAACAATAAATATTCAAAATATATTTGCTGAGTTGGAAAGTGTTGTAATTAAAGGATTAGAAAACAAATAAAAGTAACAGAAATGTAACAACAATGTAACATAAAAGTAATAAGTTCTCTATTGTAGTTTATTGTAGAAAGTTGTATAATTATAACATAGAAATAATATTACGGATGATGAAAAAGGAGGGGTGTTTACTATGTCAAAAAGTGGCATTGTAAACGTGAGAATGGTTATCACGGAAGAAAAAATCTTATCTAATGTAGATAAAGTGTTAAAAATGATAAATCCAAAGAGCAAAAAGCAGATAGTTCAGTTAGAGGATGATGGATATTTTAAAGACTTAGTGGAGGCAATAAAAACGTATTTAGTAGAATATCCAACCAAAAAAACCTTTCCATCTACTGTATACAAATCAGTATATAATCTAGTTGAGTTTGCAACAAATCAGTTTGAGGAGAATACTAAAAGCATTGAGAATTTAATAAGACAAAGAGAAAAAAATATAGCTCTAGGAACTGAACTTGAAGGTTTATTACTTGCTATTGAAAATAAAAGTGAAGGCTGGAAAGATAAATTAAAAACAACTGGTCCTAAATTTGGACAAGATATAGATGAGGCATTAGAAATAGTTAGTAGATCTAGAAACAAAAAATCTGAAAATTATCAAGATGCTATAAAATTAATAAAAGCAAGAATCGCTAATTTGGAATCTAATTTACATATAGAAATTGATATGGAAAGAATAGAAGATAGGTCAAAAGCATTAAGCTATATAGGAGTAGAAATTGCAGACGCATTAAAAGCAATTCCTGCACCAATAGAAGATATGGCTTCAGAAATAATTGAAGAAACAGCTGATACTTATGTACCAGAGACATTTGAAGTTAAAACAACACTATGGCAAAGATTTAAAAATAGCAGATTTGTTAAAGCTATAAGATATGTAATGGGAATAAGAGTTGTTCTAGACCTTCCTGCATTACCAGAAGGAAAAAATCAAAATTAATTGAAAAATAAAATATAATAAAGGAGAATGTAAAAATGGGAATTGCGTCATTAGTATTAGGAATAGTATCATTAATATTAGCATTTGTACCTTGTTGTGGAATAGTATCAGTAATTCCAGCAATTATAGGGCTAATATTAGGAATTGTAGAAGTAGTTAAAAAGAAAAAAGCAGGAGAGCCAAAAGGAAAAGGAATAGCAGGAATAGTATTAGGAGTTGTAGCAATAATAGTTACAATAGTATGGTTCCTTGTATTTGGAGTAGCAGCTATGGATAGCTATAATGATTCAATGAGCTACTCATCTAGCTATTATTATTAATATAAAACCAATATTGAGGAGGAGTAATTAATGGGAGTAGCATCATTGATATTAGGAATTGTATCAATAATAATGTCATTTATACCTTGTTGTAATTATTTTGCTTTCTTACCGGCTTTAGTTGGATTAGGATTAGGAATAGCTGAATTAGTCAAGAAGGGCAAAGAAGGAGAAGGAAAAGGAATGGGTATAGCAGGAATAATATTAAATATTATTGCTATAATACTTCCAATAGCACTTATAATAATAGCAGCAGCAGGAGTTGCAGCTCTAGGAGTTATGTCATATTAAAATAATGAATTAAAGGGAATATTATGATTAAGAAAATAGAAAAGAATTATATGTACATTTCAGTTACTTTCTTACTACTAGCAGTATATGTAGTTCTTTTCCCTTTTATAGCAAAGGGATTAGAAACTATATCACCTACACTAACACAATGCCAGTATAAGAGAATAACTGGTAAAGATTGTCCTTTATGTGGAGGAACTAGATATATGAGAGGGTTAGGACAAGTTTTTTCAAATCCAGGTTATCTAGTACATCCTTTTGGACTTATGATGATTGGTATTGCTTTTGAGTTAATATTTAGAATATTTTGTATTTATGCTATAAGAAAGAAAAAGAAGTTAAAGGGTATAATTATATTTGATATTATCATTCATACTATAATTGTAATTATGTTTTTTTATTATGAAATATTGTTTGTATTAAATTCATAATTTTAGAAAAAAATTAAAATTTTACTTGACAGATAAATAAAAAAATAGTATACTAAATTCTGTCGAGTAAAGACAAGCTCCCTTAGCTCAGTTGGTCAGAGCAACCGGCTCATAACCGGTGGGTCCAAGGTTCGAATCCTTGAGGGAGCACCATTTTTTTATTAATATATTTGGACAGGTGGCCGAGTGGCTAAAGGCGGCAGACTGTAAATCTGTTCTCGTAAGGGTACGATGGTTCGAATCCATCCCTGTCCACCAAAATGCTGGATTTTTAACCGAATTTAGCATTTTTTATTTTTGTCTAAAATTATTCCATAAATTATAGTAAATTTTATTTATTAATGTTATAATATATATTAATTAATTTAGAGGAGCGTGAGTTTTATGATGTATCCATTTTGCAAATACGCTGATGAAACATTGGTTACTTTTTCTAATATAGTAAAAGACGAGAATGGCGAAGAAGTTCTTTATGTGCATTTTGAAAGACCAATGGAATATGGATTTGATAGTATTAGATTTGAACTTCCTACTTATAAAATAGTGTATGAAGAAGGACATTATAGTGAATCTGAAAAAGCAATGTTTAAAAAGATTGTAGAAAAAGGTGCACCATATTTTTATGAATGGGCTAGAGAAGGAGGAATAAAAATTGCCTAGTTTATTTGAAATAATGCGGTTATAAAATATTTTTCTGGTCTGATGAATTTATGGAACCTATACATGTTCATATATCTAAAGGAAAGCCATCGCCCAATTCAACCAAAGTGTGGCTTACCAAAGCTGGAGGTTGCATATTAGGACATAATAAAAGTAAAATACCTGAAAAAGATTTAAAATATATAATGGGTATAATTACTTCAAATTACTTTTTCATATTAGATCAATGGAAACAACATAGTATAAATAAAGATATTAAGTTTTATTGTTAATATTTCTTTGTTTTTAGTAATCTTTTACCAACATGTAACAACACTTGTTGGTATTTATTTGCACGAAATTTGCACGAGTAAAAATTAAAAATGCTTTAATATCAATAATTAGCAGGATTGTACGATTATCCTGCCCACCAATAAAAAGTAGGATAATATGAAATGCACCCCATTTAGTAGACACAAATAAAAAATAGATTTGTGTTAAAATATTAAATGGAGGTGTATTTTTTAT
>CALXZQ010000007.1 GCA_944393275.1 uncultured Clostridia bacterium | reverse complement strand
TCATACACTATATCATATTTTTATGTATTTTTCCACATAAAATATAATAAAAAGGTTATTTTAAAAATAACCTTTTAAAAAGTTGCATATAAAGTTGTACCATTTGACTCATCTTCTATATTTAATAATCTATTGTATTTTGCTACTCTATCAGTTCTACAAGGTGCACCTGTCTTTATTTGTCCCACATTTACAGCTACTGCTATATCTGCTATTGTTGTATCCTCTGTTTCTCCTGATCTATGAGATATAACCGTTCTATATCCTGCATCTTTTGCTATCCTTATTGCGTCTAATGTTTCTGTTAATGTTCCTATTTGATTTGGTTTTATTAATATACTATTTGCAACATCTTTTTCTATTCCTTTATTTAATCTATCTACATTAGTTACAAAAAGGTCATCTCCTACTAGTTGTACTTCATTTCCTAAATTTTCAGTTAGTTTTTCCCATCCATCCCAATCTTCTTCTGCTAATCCATCTTCTATTGAGATTATAGGGTATTCTTTTACTAAATATGATAAATATTCTATCATTTCATCTGCTGTTTTAAATTCTCCGGTTTTCCAAAACAAATATCCATCTTTTCCTATCTTTTTTGCTTCTTCATACATCTCTGTACTTGCTACATCTAATGCTAAACTAATATCTTTCCCTGGTATATATCCTGCAGCAGATATAGCTTCTAATATATTTTTTATAGCATCTTCTTCATTTGCCAGATTCGGTGCGAATCCTCCTTCATCCCCTACTGCTACTGATAACCCTTTACTTTTTAGAATTTGTTTTAATTTATGATATACTTCTACACCCATTTGCATAGCTTCTTTAAAACTTTCTGCTCCTATTGGCATAATCATAAATTCCTGTATATTAATATTATTATCAGAATGTTTTCCACCATTTAATATATTCATCATTGGTATTGGAAGCTCTGTTGCATTTATTCCACCTATATAATTGTATAAACTCATTCCTAATGATTCTGCTGCAGCTCTACATACTGCTAAAGAAACACCTAAAGTAGCATTTGCTCCTAGTCTTGATTTATTCTCTGTTCCATCTAGATTTATTAAAGCTTTATCTATTTGAATTTGATCATATACATTCATATTTACTAATTTTTTAGCTATTTTTCTATTTACATTATCAACTGCAGTTTGTACACCTTTTCCATTTAATCTTTCTTCTTCATTATCTCTTAATTCAACCGCTTCAAAACTTCCTGTTGATGCTCCAGAAGGAACTATTGCTTTTCCAACAAAACCTCCTTCTGTTACTACTTCTACTTGAACAGTAGGATTTCCTCTAGAATCAAATACTTCTAGTGCACTTACTTTTTTTATTCCTAGATAATCTTTCATTTTAAACTCCCTTCATTTAATTTCTATTATTTTGCCATTATTTTGGAAGTTTATTCAAAATGAAAATAAAGCCTTAAAATTTCTCTTAAGACTTTATTTATCCAATGTTATATTTTTTTACAACAATTAAAATATTTTATATTATTTTTCTATTAATTAACAAAAATATTTTCATCTATATGTTTTCAATTTTAGTTACAGTATATTAAGTGTATTAAATATATGTATATTTAAATTTCAATTTCTTCACCATCTAAATATATTTTATAATCTTCTGGATATTTATCAATAATTCCTAGCCATACTCTATAATGAGTTTTACTATACACAAAGTCTTCCACCACAAATTCTGTACCTATACTATCATATATATTATCTATCAATTCATTATCTGGTACTTCATATTCTCCTATATACTTAGATGAGTTAACTATTAATATATTTTTTCCTTTTTTATAATAACCCACAATACTATAGTCAAATGTTATTTTAAATTTATTGGGTATTGATATTTGTTTTATTGGTGAAATCCATCCTCTTTTATCTCTTACTAGGCACTTTGTTCCCAATTCTCTACCCCTGTCTACATATGTAACTTTGGCATAATCTCCATTTTCAACAGTTGCTACTATTTCTTTTACTCCTTCTCTATAGTCAAACTTCATTGCTGCTTCTGGTGTATCAAACCTAAATATAAATTGTTCAAATGGTACAAATAAAAGTACTAATAGTACTATTGCACATACTCTAATTATTAATCCTTTATAGTTTTTCTTTTTCATCTCTTTTATCTCCTTTTTAGTATGTTGCTGGAACAGCTTGTTGGTTTTGAAACATTCCAATTACTCCAACTGATGCTCCTCCCAATGCCATTGTTGCTAATATATTTAAAGAATTTATTTCGAATGTATAATATGTTGCTATAGTTTTATTCTCATGTTCTTTAATATTTATATATGAAACTTTGTCTATAAGAATATACTCATTTTCATATTGTACCACATGTTGTTTTCCTATTTGTAGTGATACATTTGAAGAAAACATAGACTTTTCTATAGACATTTTTCCAATAGATGTTCCTACACTTACCTTTCCATTAGATGATGTATTTATATATGCTTTTGAACCTTTGTTATTATTTCTTGTTGCTATTTTGCTACTAGGCGTTATTGAAAATTTTGCCCATATAAAATCTGCTTCAAATGTTGGTTCTTCTAATTCAGTCTCATATTCTATCTTTGGTGCCATATAGCTAAATATATTTACAATTGAAGATATTATATTTACTATAAGGTTGAGTATTGCTCCATTTTCATCTTCATAGTTTATTGGATTATTATTACAATATGCATACATATTGTGACTTAGCATTCCTTGCCCTGTACTAGCTAGTGCATCCGCATTTATAAACCTTCCCCATTCTGGGTTGTAGTATCTACTGTTTAGGTAGTATAGTTTTGTTTCACTGTCATATCTGTAACTTCTGTATCTATATGGATTTATGTATCCTATATTATTTGTATCTGTTATTTCATTTCCTTGGCTGTCTGTTACTTTTACTACTTGTCCCCAACTATCATATTGGTAGTTTACTATTTCTTCTAGGTTACTATTTAATATTCCTATTATATCATTTTGTATATTTTTTATATAGTAGTAATCTTGTCCGTTATAATTTATTCCTGTTATATTTCCATTCTCGTCATACCTGTAATATATTGTATTATTTCCTGTTGTTTCATATATTACATTGTTTCCTTCTAAATAGTATTTTGTTTCTTGTCCATTTATCTTTTTGCTTGTTCTTATTCCACTTTCATTGTATTTGTATTCTATTACATTGCTTCCTTTTTGTATCTTTCCTAACTCTCTTCCATTTTGCCATGTATATGTTTGTCCATCATAGGTTAGTGGATTTCCTATAGCATCATATATGTATGATATTTCATCGTTATTTCCATTCTTTATACTATTTACTTTCTATGTTGTTTTATTTGCAGTTTCTGTATCTAAATGTGTATACTCTGTTATATACGTTTTATTATTTCTTTTTATCTTTTTATTTACTATTCTTGATAATCTATCATAATTTGTTACTGTTATGTCTTCTGTTACTACACTATTTATTCTGTTATCTATGCATAATTATATCTTGTTTCTTTACTGTCCGTTCCTAATGTATATTTTGTTTTATTTACATTACTATTATTATCATAGAAATACTCTGCTAAAAATCCATTTATGTTTTCTTTCTTTACTATTCTATCTGCTAAATCATATGTATAACTTTCTATACTTCCATTTACATTATCTTTTAAACTTTCATTTTAATCTCTATCTGCTATATATGACTCTGCTATCTTCTTTATTGTTTCAATATTTACTAAATTATCCCATGCATATAAATTTATAGTTCTATTTATTCCTGATGAAAAAGTAATGTGAAACTTATTTTCTTTTTTATTTTCTACTTCAAATACAATTTCTTCATAATCTGCACTATTTGATAATATTTTCCCATTTTTAATTTCTTTCTCCTTATATTCAGGATATATATCCGTTATTTTTATATATTTTTCATTTTTTATAAATTCTGTTCCTATAAGATATATATTATAATTTTCTTCTGTTATTGGCTTATCTGTAAAATATACAATTGTTCCCTCCTTAGTATATATCCAATCTTCTGGTACATAAAAGCTACCTATATCTGTTATTTCTATTTTTTTCCAACCTGTATAATCCGGAAATATTTTTCTATATATTTTATAACCTACCATAGCTATTATCATTAAGATTAATATTAATATCAGTATAACTATAACTATCAGAATAATTTTCTTTTTTGACATATCAAAATCCTCCTATTAATAATTAACAAACATTGATATATATTCAAAATATCTTGCATTATCATCCGTACTATATCCTCCCATATTTGCCTCTACTATATGTAAATATATCTTCTCATCAATAAATTTGGAAATCGGATCTGTCTTGCCATGAAATGCTTTTGTAAGAATATATGCTCCATAATGTATATCAAGTTCTGCGTTTATTCCTCTTAGCGTTCTATTATCTAGACTATTTATATTAACTTGTTTGGAATTTTCTATCATCGCCTTGGATAAAGTCTTTCCTTCTATTATGCTATATGATGGATTCTTTGTATAATCAATTGCAATATCTCCTCTATTGTTTATCTTATAAATGTAATCTTTTTTATTAATTTTTGTATGTGCTGTATACCCACCTTCTTCGCTTTTAGTTACTGAATTTGTATATGTTTTCGTACTAGCTATTGAGGATACAGCTTTTTTCACATCTACTATGACTTTTACAATAGTTACTACTGTTGCTACTGTTGCTTTAAAAAATGCACTTATCCATCCTTTTCCTGTTTTATCAACTCTATTCACAGGATTATTTCCACAGTAAGCATATAAGTTTATTCCTAAAGTATCTTTTGTATCTACAATAGCATCCGCATTTATAAACCTTCCCCATTCTGGGTTGTAGTATCTACTGTTTAGGTAGTATAGTTTTGTTTCACTGTCATATCTGTAACTTCTGTATCTATATGGATTTATGTATCCTATATTATTTGTATCTGTTATTTCATTTCCTTGGCTGTCTGTTACTTTTACTACTTGTCCCCAACTATCATATTGGTAGTTTACTATTTCTTCTAGGTTACTATTTAATATTCCTATTATATCATTTTGTATATTTTTTATATAGTAGTAATCTTGTCCGTTATAATTTATTCCTGTTATATTTCCATTCTCGTCATACCTGTAATATATTGTATTATTTCCTGTTGTTTCATATATTACATTGTTTCCTTCTAAATAGTATTTTGTTTCTTGTCCATTTATCTTTTTGCTTGTTCTTATTCCACTTTCATTGTATTTGTATTCTATTACATTGCTTCCTTTTTGTATCTTTCCTAACTCTCTTCCATTTTGCCATGTATATGTTTGTCCATCATAAGTTAGCGGGTTTCCTATAGCATCATATGTTATTGCTTTTCCATTGTAGTTGGTTAATTGATCTTTCCAATTTGTATTTCCATATGTATATGTTATTGTTTTTTGTACTGTTGCTCCTTCTATGTTTCCTTCTGTATAGGCATACTCTTTCTTGCTTGTTATGTTTCCTCCTACATCATATGTATATACTATTGTTTTATTTTCTTTTTTATTGTTTTCTCTTATTAGTTGCCCTATTTCATCATAATAATACTTTTGAGTTTCTTCTTTTTCTTCGCCTTCTCCTTCTGATATTGTCTCTATGTTTCCATTTGCATCATATGTGTATGATATTATTGTTCCTTCTCCATTTTGTATGCTTTTTACCTTTTCTGTTGTTCTATTTGGTTCTTCTGTGTCTACATATTGGTATCTTGTTACGTATGTTTTATTGTTTCTTTTTAGTTGTGTGTTTACTATTCTTGATAGCCTATCATAGTTTGTAACTTTTATATCATTTTCTGTTATTACACTGTTTATTCTGTTATCTCTATCATAATTATATCTTGTTTCTTTACTGTCCGTTCCTAATGTATATTTCGTTTTATTTACATTACTATTATTATCATAAAAATACTCTGCTTTCAATCCATTTGTATTTTCTTTTTTAACTAATCTATCTGCTAGGTCATATGTATAGTTTTCTGTATTTGAGTTTATATTATCTTTTATTTCCTTTAAGTTTCCTTTTGCATCATATGCATATTCTATACTTCCATTTGTTCCCGTTTTCTTTGTTAATCTATCAAATCTATCATATTCATATGTTATTTTATGGTTGTTTCCATATGTAAAGCTATTTAGTACTCCATTATTTGCTGCATATGTGCTTGTTCCTAATACTTGTGTTCCTATTTTTGTTGTTTTTTGGTTTCCAAAGCTGTCATATTCAAAATAGTAGTTTGTTCCATTATGTTTTATGCTTTTAATTCTATCGTTTTCATATGTATATTCATTTTGATGTGTTTGACTATTTGCTTGGGCACTCACTTTAGTTACCCTATCTAGTCCATCATATTCATAATTTGTTGTATTTCCTTTTGCATCTGTTACTTCTTTTATTGTCCCTGTTGTTTCATTATATTCATACTGTACTTCATTTCCAGACGTATCTATTAATTTAGTCTGATATCTTCCATCTTCTGAATATTCCGCATTTGTTTCTATATATTTTCTACTGTCATTCGATTCAATTTTTACTAATTCATATATTTGTGCTGGTGTTCCATTGGATTCCCATAATTTTATACTTGTTCCTACTGTTGTTGCTCCTCCATATATATCTACTGATTTACTTCCATTTCCTATTTTTGGTTTTATGTAATATGTTCCATCTGTTCTCGCTATTATTTCATATTTTTGTGCATCACTTCCTGTATCTGTATGTATTTGTATATCTGTTCCATTTTCTGTATATGCTCCATATACATCCATTACTTTATTATCTGAACCTTTTAATTTAAATTTATAGTATCCATCATTTCTATTCTCTATTATCCACTCTTGATTTTGGCTATTTTCATTTTGTAATTCTAATCTTCCATTATCATTTACTCCTACATACAATCCGCTTGTATGCCCCTTTATCTTATATGTAGCTCCTGATTCTATTTCAAATAAATTAGCTTTTTCTAGATAAAATTTTTGGTTATCTCCACCATTTGGTTCAAATATACACATTGCCGTTCCTGGTTCTTTTGAATCTGTGTAAACAGTTAATCTTTTTTCTTCATCTGATAATGCTGTCCCTATCTCATATGTCCCTGTTTTATCTCCTCGTATATACCACTCTTGTGCTGGATTTGGTATAGTATTTGTATACATTTGTACTAATTGTCCATTTTGGTTTATTGCTCCAATTACATCTATTACATTCCCTCTTAGGTTATCTTGGTTTATTATCTTGTATCTTCCATTCTCTAGTCTTACTATTCTCCATAGCTGTTTTGGTTCATATGGCTTATATGGGTTTTGTATTATTTTTGCTCCCACATTATTGTATTCTTGTTCAAGATATAAATTACTACTCTTTACACGTATATGGTATAGCTCATTAGACTCTATTTTATCATCATCTGTTGGGTTGTACCCTGAATTTACTTTAAAGATTTCTACTTTTTGGTTTTGTTTGCCTTCCCACTTTTCAAGTACTATTAATTCACCATTACTTTTGCTATCGTTTTTTAGAGTTATACAATAATCATCTCCACAATATTCATTTACAACTCTATATGTTCCATCATCATTTTCTATGAATTTCCAATAATGACTTGTAAAATTAAACGATTCCCACTGATGAATTGAATTATCTGATGCATCTACTGCTAAAGATTTTTCTATATTGTGTGAACCTCTTATCTTATAGTATCCTGGATAATTATTTTGGGGTTCTAAAATGAATTTTTGGCTTTCCTTTCCTAATTGTTCTAATTGTTCTAGCTTTGCTCCATTATTTGTAGAGCTTCCTGCTATATTAAAATATTTGTCACTACTTGCAATTTTCATATAATATTTTTCATTATTTTCTATTGTATCTAGTTCTCTACTTTCACTGACTTTAGATGATGTTACATTTCCATAATTATCATAATTAAATGAATATGTAGTTCCTGTATTATTTACAGCTTTTATTAATCTATTTTTGTTATTAAAATCATATTCATATATAAATCTTCCACCTTTTGGATTTATTGAGCTCAATAATTCACCTGTTCCGTTATAGGTGAATTGACTTTCTTGTTTTGCTTTGTCTTGTGTTGACACTATATTTCCTTCACTATCGTATGTATAACTTTGTCCAAAGTCTTCTCTAAATAGTCCTATATTGTCAAAGTATGTTGCATTTGCATTTTCATAACAAATTAAATAAACATCTACCCTAGAATAATCATAATTTGTTATAAATTGATTTGATATAAATTGCCAACTTGAACTGTCCAGATTAGCTGGAATTACTGCCCATTGTGATGCATCTCCATTATTTCCTATTACATTTGCACTTATTTGTACAATTTTCCAATGTTCAGTTGGAACTCCTGCACTTTTTACCCAGGCACTTAAATTAAATATGTCTCCTTTTTTTCCACTTATACTTACATTTTGTCTTAAATATTTATATCTATTAGATTCACCTATAAATTTAAAAACATTATTGTTATCTATATACTCTACAGTATCTGAATCTTTACATTGGTCTTTCGTCCAATAATTTAAGCCACTATTAAAATATGGATTTTGTATTAAGTTATTTGGCATCTCTTTTATAGACATTAGTTTACTTTCTAATGTTAGTTTATTTTTATTTCCACCAGATTCTCCATAACTATATGTTTTTCCATATGCTCCATCTACAGAATTATTCTTTCCAAAATCAGCTATACTTGTTGGATTTCCATAATTGTTAAATGCCACCGAGTTAGAATATCCTCTATTATCTGTAAATATTGTGCTATTATCTCCATATTGTATTGATAGACTATTTCCAATTTCTCCATTTGCTCCATATTCTTGTATTTTCTTTACTCTTGTTGTCTTTTCTTGATAATATTCATATCCTAACTTTATTCCATCTATATTTGTTATGCTTGATAATGTACCATTATCATTATATGTATAATTAGATTTCTTCCCATCTGAGTATTCTATTTGTGTTAATTTATCTGCTGTATATGTAAATTTAGTTATTCTTCCTGCTGAGTCTGTTATGGTATATAAAAGATTATTTTGATAAGTTAAATTTAATTCTTGGTTTGCTCCATCTACTATTTTGCTTGGTCTACCAGTTGCCAGATCTATTGTTATATTTACTACATTTCCATCAGTATCTGTTGTTTTAGTTAAATACCATATGTTACCACTTGATAATTTTGTAAATATACTTTTATTTCCATTTTTATCTTCTAATCTATAGTTGCTTCCATCTGGATATATTGTAAGCGCTAAGCCATCTTCATCTTTATATTCATTTCCTGATTTTGGAAAATAGTGCGCTGTTCCATCTTCATCTGTATACCTTAAATATTCTGTTCCATCTATTGTTTGTTGTTCTATTGTTTGTGTTAAGTTTAGTCTATATCCTTTTCCATATCCTAAGTTAGTACCTTTATTATTTGTATTAAATACATGGTTTATTGATACTGGAAATCTATTGCCTGGAGTTGCTGCATCTTGATGCACTAATACTAAATTTCCATTATAGTCATTTGTATATACTGTTCCTGCTCTTCCTACACTTTGTGTATGATAACTTAAATAATCTTCTAATCCTGTTTGGTTTCTATACACTATTGTTACTACTGGTCTTCCATAATACCAAGCTTCTTTATTTGTATTTGCTGATAAGAAATATGCATCTGATTCTGGGTAATTATATTGTTCATTATGTTCTTTTATCATTAACCCATAATTATTTCCTGTTGTATACCAGTCTTTTGCTATGTCTGTTATGTTGAAATTATAGAATTTTAATTGGTCATTATAGTCAAATTTATATTTCTCATAATCTTCTATTACAGTGTTATATGAATTACTTAGACTATTCCATGATGCTATCTCTTGACTCCAGTTTGTATTTATTCTGTGCACATCTATTTGTATTTCTCTTCCTGGTGGTGCCCATTCGTCTGTATCTGGATAACTACATAAACTTAAATTTGCCCATATTACTTGGTCACCAGCATTTAAGTCTGGTAATGAAAATTTTATTAATCCTCTTGTAGGATTTTTATGTGGTCCTGCTTTATTATTACTTCCCACTCTTATTATATGAGCTCTATGTCTCATATTACTACTTTCGTCTCCTTGGAATATATATGTATCTTCTATATAGTTATATTCTCTTGTTGTAGTTATCGTTGGATCTATTGTTATTGGATATACTCTGTCTTCTGCTTCCATCCACTCTCTACTTGGTTTTATTGTTAATATATATTCATCTGTAAGTTTATCTTGATTTAATTCTACATCTATGTCTGAACTATATTCACAATTATTGTCAAACATATATGGAGCCTCTATTTTAAAGATATATCCATCTGAGCCTTCTTCCATTATTAGTATTTCTTTATTTTCTAATAATATTGCTTTTAATTTACCTACATCAAATCTAAATACAAATTCATCTTGTATTCCTGATTTATCATTAATTGTTATACTTTCTTTTATTTTATTTGCTTTAACATCATATTTTAAATCAATTTCATTTAATATATTTTCATATTTTATACTAGATGACACATTTTCTAATTTTGCCATATCTTCAAGTTGTTCATTTTCTTTAATCCCATTTTGCATCATTTGCATAGGTTCTTCTACTTGATTTTCTATTTGTGCTTGTACATTATTTATTTTTATTTCGGTATATTCTTCTACTTGTTCTTGTACTTTAATCTCATTCTCTGTCTGATTTACTATTTCTGTATTTCCTTTAATTGTCGTATTTACTATTTCATTTGTAGCTTGCAATTCATTTTTTGTATTTTCTTCTTCAACTTTTGTTTCTTGTTTTTGTAATACCTCTCTTCTTTTTAGTGTTTTTGCCTCTTCCATTCTCCAGCTTATCTCATGTCCATCTGATACCATACTTACAAGTCTACTATTTTTTGCTGTCTTAGCAAAACTTGCTTTATATGCGTTTTCTTTATTTTGATATACTTCTTGTCCTTCTACTGTTACGGTTTCTAAACTATTATTAATATCTACAAGTTCTCCATCTTTTTCGTAATGCACATTTTCTGGATATACTGCTGCCATTATGCTTCCATCACTTAATTTAAAATGCTTTTCATTTAATGTTCTTTTACTTTTATCTTCCCCTATTATTTCTACAGGTTCTTTTTCTTCAGTTTCTGCATTTGTTACTACTTCTTCTGTAATTTGTTCTTCTTTTGTTTCAATATTGTATTTGACTAACTCTACTCCTTCTGCTAATACTACTGAGCTAAAATTAAAAATCATCACAAATACAATAGTAAGTGTAATGATTTTCCCCATAAATATTTTCATAAAACTCCCCCTTTTTTACCATTTTATTTTCTTTGGTAAGGGTCTTAACTTTAATGTTATATTTTAATCTTATATTTATCGCGATTATTTTACAATATTCTACATTTTAACCTTTTTAACTTTATATTTTTAAAATATATCTTTTTCCAATCTCTTCTATTTACAAATTTATAGTAATAATATAAAATAATGGAGAAAATTATCATATTTTAAAGGTGGGATTGTTATTAACTTTTTATCACATTCTGAAGCAGAAACAAAAAAATTAGCAATGCAAATTGCATCACAAGTTAAGTTTGGTGATATTATCATACTTTCTGGAGATTTAGGTTCAGGTAAGACTAAATTTGTAGAAGGGTTTTTAACATACTTTAATCTTCAAAATGAAATTTCAAGTCCTACTTTTACTATTGTTAATGAATATGATACAAATGATTTTAAAATATTTCATTTTGATGTATATAGATTAGAAGATATTGATGAATTTTCCGCTATAGGTGGAGAAGAATATTTTGAAAAAGGAGTAAGTTTAATTGAATGGGGCGAACAAATTGAATCAATTTTGCCTCCTAATTATACTAAAATAACTTTTAATAGAGATTATTTAGATAATAACATACGAAATATATCAATTGAGTTTTTTGGAAATTCAAACTATGTAATAAATTAAGGAAGTGTATATTTTGAAAATTCTATGCATAGATACTTCTAGCAATATATGTAGTGTTGCTATTTTGGAAGATTTAAATACAATATATGAATATTCTAGTAATGATGGACTAACACATTCACAAAATTTAATGCCTTTAATCGATATTGCACTAAAAAGTACAGGAATATCTTTAAAAGACATAGACTTATATTCATGCTCTATTGGTCCAGGCTCTTTTACTGGAATACGAATCGGTGTATCTACAATTAAAGCTTTTGTTGATGTGTATAATAAACCATCTATTGGAATTTCTTCTTTGGAAGGTTTAGCGTATAATTTACAGGATGAATATGTATGCTCTATTTTAGATGCTAAACATGACAATGTTTATTGTAGATTATATAAAAGAAATTATGCCTTAAATGGATATACTCCTATATCTGAATATCTTTCAGATAACATAGATACTTGTCTATTAGAAATTTCTAAATATGGAGATAATACAATTACTTTTGTTGGTGATGGTTCAGTTGTATATAATGATAAAATTAAAAATACTTTTAAAAATTCTAATTTTGCAGATACTAATTTAAATCTTCAAAACGCTGTTTCTATAGGAAAAGCTGCATATTTTAGATATATAAATAATTTAGAATGCCCTGCTTTATCACCACTATATTTAAAAAAGTCTCAAGCAGAATTAATGTTAAATAACAAAAATAATTAACTTAATTAAGAAGGAAAATTTTTATGAATTTAGAAATATATAATATGACAATTTCTGACTTGTTTCTCATTTCTGATAAATTATCAGAAAACTTTGATAGTTTTTGGACAGAAGGAATATTAAAGTCTGAACTTGAAAATCCTAATTCTAGATATATAGTTGCTAAACAAGATAATGAAATAGTAGGATTTGCAGGTATTTGGATCTCAGTTGATGATGTCCACATTACTAACATAGTTACAAGGAAAGATAAAAGAAATCAAGGAATTGGAAGTTTACTTTTAGAGAAGTTAATAAATTTAGCTAAAGAAACAAAATTAGCCTCACTTACTTTAGAGGTTAATGAAAATAATTCTAGTGCTATACATCTATATGAAAAGTTTGGATTTTCAAAGCTGGGAATTAGAAAAAAATATTATAATAACAAAGACAATGCAATAATTATGACTATGAACTTTAATATAGATTAAATTTATAGAAAGAAGGATTTACTAATGAAAAAAAATGAATTAAGCTATAAAGATTTAAGGGTTGTTTGTAATCCAAATGTTTTTGATTTTGAAACTACAGAAAGTTTAGAACCAATAGTTAGTGGAATTGGACAAGATAGAGGAATTAAAGCCTTAGAGTTTGGTATAAATGTTAGTGTAAAAGGTTACAACATCTATCTAGAGGGACCTAGTGGTGTTGGTAAAACAATGTATACTAAAAATTACCTTGACACTATTTCAAAAAAGAAAAAGACTCCACCAGATTGGTGTTATATATATAATTTTGAAAAGCCAAATGAACCAATAGCTGTTTCTTTCCCTGCTGGTCAAGGAAAAGAATTTGCTCTTGCAATGGATAACTTCATAAAAGATATTAAAAAAGATATTAAGAACACTTTTAACAATGAGGAATTTGAAAAAGAAAAAACTCTAATAAGACAAGAATTTGAAAATAAGAAAAATAGTCTTATGGAGAAATTAAATAAGGAAGCTCTAAAATATGGTTTCTTTGTTAAGACTGCCCAAAACGGTATATATATGATGCCTGTAGTAAATGGGAAAACTATAGAAGAAGAAGAATTTGATAAATTAGATGAAAATATAAAAAAAGAATTTGAAGATAAATCTACAATAGTACAAGAACAAATAATTCAAGTTATTAGCGAAATAAAAGCTATTGAAAAAAATGCTGATAAAAAGATTGAAGAATGGCAATCTAATATTGCTCTTCTTACTATTAATGTTCATATAAATAATATTAAATCTCAATTTAAAAGAAATAAAAAGATTACTAAATTCTTAGCAGATATAAAAACAGATATATTAAAGAACATTTCTTTATTTATGATGGATGATACTGCTGAACCTAAAACTAATGTACCTAAACCAGACTCTCCTGCTCCATGGCTTAACTATCGAGTAAACTTATTTGTAGACAATAGTAATTTAGAAGGTTCACCAGTTATTATGGACTCAAACTATTCTTATCATAATATATTTGGTAGTTTAGAGTATGAAAATTACTATGGTTCTTTAAAAACAGACTATACTATGTTAAAGCCTGGTCTTCTACATTATGCTAATGGAGGTTACATTATTTTTCAAGCTGAAGATTTAGTTTCAAATGGGCTTTGCTATGAAACATTAAAAAAAGCTTTAAAAGTAAAAGCTTTAAGTATAGAAAATGCATCTGACCAACGTTCATCTATGGTTATGGTTTCATTAAAACCTGAACCTATTCCATTAGATATAAAGGTACTATTAGTTGGTACAAGTAATGTTTATCATACATTACTTTCATTAGATAATGACTTTAGAAAATTATTTAAAATAAAAGTAGAATTTGAAGAAGATGCACCTAGAAATTTAGAGAATATGCAAAAACTTGCTAGATTTGCTCATGGATTTTGCGAAAAAGAACAACTTCCTCATTTAGATAAATCTGGTATGGCAAGACTTATAGATTACTCAACAGCTCTTACTGATGATAAAGAAAAGCTATCTACAAAATTTAATGATATGTCTCAAATAATTGGTGAAGCTGCTACTTGGGCCAAGATAGCAAAATCAAAAGTTATATCTAGTAAACACATTGAGAAAGCCCTTAAAGAACAAATTGAACGAGTTAAGAAATATGATACAAAATATTTAGAGATGATTAAGGATAATACTCTACTTATAAATACATCTGATTCTGTAGTAGGACAGATAAATGGTTTAACTGTTATGACGATTGGAGATTACACATTTGGTAAACCTGCCAAAATCACAGCTAACACATATATGGGTAAAACAGGAGTTGTAAACATAGAAAGAGAAGTTGATCTTTCAGGATCTTCTCACTCAAAAGGAATCTTAATTTTAACAGGATACTTAGGAGAAAAATTTGCTCAGGACTTTCCTCTTTGCTTAACTGCAAGTTTATGTTTTGAACAATTATATAATGGTGTTGATGGAGATAGTGCTTCTAGTACAGAATTATATGCTATACTTTCAAGCTTATCTGAAATACCAATAAATCAATCTATAGCCGTTACTGGTTCTGTTAATCAAAAAGGTGAAATCCAACCTATTGGTGGTGTTAATGAAAAAATCGAAGGTTTCTATCAAATTTGTGCAGAACGTGGATTAGATGGTTCTCATGGTGTTATGATTCCTATTCAAAATGTTAGGAACTTACATTTACCAGAAAATATTGTACAATCTGTAAAACAAGGTTTATTCCACATTTACTCTGTATCTACTATTGACGAAGGAATTGAAGTTTTAACTGGAGTTCCAGCAGGAAAGAAAGACAAAAATGGAAATTTTCCAGTAGGTACTGTAAATTATCTAGTTTATGAAAAATTAAAGAAATATGCAAAAAATAGTGAGAAATAGTAAAAAAGTCGCAGTATGCGACTTTTTTATTATTTATTATTTATTATTTATTAATTTAATTAATTCTTATTGGTTTCTTTTCTAATTTTCCTTTAGATTCTCTTTTATAGCAGCCTGTGCAGCAGCTAATCTTGCTGTAGGTACCCTATATGGTGAGCAAGACACATAATTTAATCCTAATTTATGGCAGAATTCTATAGAACTTTGGTCTCCTCCATGTTCACCACATATTCCAAGTTTTAAATCTGGTCTAGTTTTCCTTCCAAGTCTAGTTGCCATTTCCATAAGACCTCCTACTCCCTTTTGATCTATTTTTGCAAATGGATCAAATTCATATATATTTTTACTATAGTAGTCATTCAAGAATTTTCCAGCATCATCTCTACTAAACCCAAATGTTAATTGAGTTAAATCATTTGTACCAAAAGAGAAAAATTCCGCTTCAATTGCTATTTCATCTGCTAGAATTGCTGCCCTCGGTACTTCTATCATAGTACCTATACTATAATTTAACCTAGTTTTTTCTTTTTCAATAACTTCATCTGCAGTTTTTGTAATTATTTCTTTGACATATTTTATTTCTTTGTAATCTCCTATTAAAGGAATCATTATCTCAGGAATTACATTCATGCCTTCCTTATTTACGTTTATAGCTGCTTGTATTATTGCTTTTGTTTGCATTACACAAATTTCAGGATAAGTTACATCTAATCTACAGCCTCTATGCCCCATCATAGGATTAAATTCGTGAAGACTTGATATTATACTTTTTAACTCTTCTACTGACATTTGCATCGTTTGTGCTAGTTTAATTATTTCCTCTTCATCTTGTGGTAAGAATTCGTGAAGTGGTGGATCTAATAACCTTATTGTTACCGGATAACCCTTCATTTCTTTATATAGTCCTTCAAAATCTTTCATTTGCATTGGTAGTAATTTCTCTAAGGCTTTTTCTCTTTGTTCTGTTGTTTTTGAAACAATCATTTCTCTAATTGCAGTAATTCTATCTGGTTCAAAAAACATATGCTCTGTTCTACATAATCCTATTCCTTCTGCTCCAAATTCATATGCTTGTTTTGCTTCTTTAGGAGTATCTGCATTTGTTCTTACATTTAGTTTTCTATATCTATCTGCCCATTCCATAATTGTTGCAAAATTACCTGTAACTGCCACTGGAATTGTATCTATTTTCCCCTCATATACATTTCCTGTACTTCCATCTAATGATATGTAGTCTCCTTCATAGAATTTTTTTCCATTAGAAACTTCCATATATTTTTCTTCTTCATTTATTCTTACTCCAGAACAACCTGCAACACAGCATATTCCCATTCCTCTTGCTACAACTGCTGCATGTGATGTCATTCCTCCTCTTACTGTTAAAACCCCTTTGCATATGTTCATTCCTTCAATATCTTCTGGAGATGTTTCTGTTCTTACTAATATTAAGTCTTCTTCTCCTTTTTCTTTCCATTCTTTTGCAACATTTGCATTAAACACAATTTTCCCTGTAGAAGCTCCTGGAGATGCTGCTAATCCTTTAGCAAGTATTGTTGCCTGTCTTAATTTCTCTGAATCAAAATTGGGATGAAGTAATTGATCCAGTTGCTTTGGATCTACTCTCATAACAGCGTCTTTTTCTGTTATCATTCCTTCATTCACCATATCTACTGCTATTTTTAATGCTGCACTTGCAGTTCTTTTTCCACTTCTTGTTTGTAATATATATAGTTTATTATGCTCAATTGTAAATTCTAAATCTTGCATATCTTTATAGTGTTTTTCTAATTCTTTTGCATATTTATGGAATTCTTCATATATTGAATTATTAATTTCTTTTAACTTTTCTATTGGCATTGGTGTTCTTACTCCAGATACCACATCTTCACCTTGTGCATTAATTAAAAATTCTCCAAAAACTTCGTTTTCTCCTGTTGCTGGATTTCTAGAAAATGCGACACCTGTTCCACAGTCTTCTCCCATATTTCCAAATACCATTGCTTGCACATTAACAGCTGTTCCATAATTACTTGGTATATCATTTAATCTTCTATATGTGATTGCTCTAGGATTATTCCAAGACTTAAAAACTGCTTTAACACATTCCATTAGCTGTTCTTTTACATCTTGTGGAAACTCTTCCCCTTTGTTTTCCTTATATATTCCTTTAAATACTTTTACTAAATCTTTTAAATCGTTTGCATCCATGTCTGTATCTAATTTTAAGTTTCTTTGGAATTTCTTGGTTTCAATAGCTTTTTCAAATAAAGACATTGGAACTTCTTTAACAACATCACTGTACATTTGAATAAATCTTCTATAACTGTCATATGCAAATCTTTCATTTTTTGCTGCTAATGTTTCAACAGTTTGGTCATTTATACCTAAATTTAATATAGAATCCATCATTCCTGGCATAGAAACTCTAGCACCTGATCTTATAGATACTAATAATGGATTTTCTTTATCTCCAAATACCTTTCCTGTCATCTTTTCTAGCTCATTTAAGGCCATCATTATTTGATTTTCTAATTCTTCTGATAATTGTTGATTGTCTTCATAATATTTATTACAAGCACTTGTCGTTATAGTAAATCCTGGTGGTACTGGCATACCTATATTAGACATTTCTGCTAGATTAGCGCCTTTTCCTCCCAGTAAATCTCTCATTTGTGCATTTCCTTCTTTAAAAAGATATACATATTTTTCTTCCATTATATCTTCCTCCATTATCTTTCGTTTTCAAAAATATTATATATTAATTAATTTAACAATTCAATTGATTTTTCAATATTAGTTTAAATATATATTTTGCTTGTTTTATGTAAATATGATATAATGTTTTTAGACTTTTGTAAAGGAGTGTTAAAATGACACACGGACAAATCTGCTTTCAGCATGAGTACTGCACTAATTGCCCCATACGGCGTGAGTGTACGGTACGTCCGATATTTTACTCTGATGAGGAGTATGAGGAGTGGAGAAGCCAAACACTTAAGATTTCTGAGCGAATTGCTAAGACTATGGGTTATCCACATTGGATGACTTCTTCTAGTATTGGAATTGGTATCCAAATGATGGATAAACGCCGTGCTCAAGAGCTCAAGGAACACCCCTCCTATTCTCCCATCTAATCACTTCCATCTGGCAGCTAATGTCAGAAATCTAAGAAAGGAAAAGGTTAGAGTTTCTTTTTTGATTCTCTAGCCTTTTCCTTTTAATTATATTTTTAACTTTATTCTTCTACAGGAAATTTATCAATCTTACTAGTAAAATATTGCATTATAAGTTTTGCATCTCTTGCATTTATTTTTCCATCTCCGCTTACTTCGGCTCTTTTTTGTTCTTCTTCTGTTAATTGTATTTTACTAGTAAAATGTTGCATTACTAACTTTGCGTCTCTTGCATTTATTTTTCCATCTCCATCTACATCTCCTAGTATGTAGTCTATTACTGTTATTGTTGTTGTTGCTTTAAATCCGTCAACTTCTGCCGTAATTGTTGACTCTCCTAAAGCCTTAGCTGTTATTGTTCCATTACTGTCTATTGATATAATATTAGGATTGCTACTTGTCCATTCCACTTTTCCTTCAATAATTGCTTCTGATGGTGTTTTTATTAGATTTAGTGTTCTACTGCTTCCAATAACTATTTTTGAAGACTGTGGAAGTGATATATCAGTTAAAATTTTATCTAATGAGAAAAAGTTTATAGGATATTTTATAATATATGTATTTCCTGCATTGTCTGCTAATCCATGTACTTCGACTTCTACACTTTTTCCATGTTTAAATGCATTTTCTCCTTCTGTTAAATAACTTTTAAGTTCGCTTGGAATACTAAAGAAATATGCATTAGACATTGAGTCCCAATATAAACTAAAATCATTATTTAAAGATGAATATTCTTTTCCATTTGCTTTAATTACTATATATCTTGTACCAGATATGTTTAGATTTGTATCTTGTATTTGTACAGACCACATTGCACTACTGCTCATTGATTCAACTGGGAAATTTCCTGGTGATGGCCAAGCATAATATGGGTCTGGATTGCTTATTTCATTTGAATTAAATACATTAACAACTCCATAACCTTCTGCATATCCAAAAGAAACTGATTCAGCTTGTGGATCTAGCATACTTAATCTATGACCAACATTTGGCTCTACATTTGAAGTATCATCTACATAACCTTTTATTGTATATGCCATTAGTCTTCCTGCACTTATATTAGCTGAATTTCCAATTCCTGCTCCTGTTGCTGCTCTTGCCTGTGTATAGAAATCTTGATCCATATCAGAAGGTTTTGGTGGGAAATGGCTAAATACACTTGATGCCAAAAGAACAGCTCCTTTTTGAGATTGTTCCATATATTGAGTATTTTGCTTAATACTATTTAACCCTGCTACCCATCTAAAATAATTTATTTGATTTATAGTATCTATTTTAACTTGTTCTTGTAATGAACCTGCTTTATATGGTGCTGTAACTGATGGTTCTGTTTCATATAAATCTTGTGATTTATTTACTATCGCTAATTCATCATACTTATTTTTTATTTCTGCTTTAGTATGAGTTAATGCTGTATGATCAGTAATTTCAATATTTTGTTTAGATTCAATAAAATCAGATGTGCTTAGTTCTAATGCATATATTCCGCCTTCATTTCTGTTATAGTATTCTACTAATATTTTATCACTATTAGTTTTATATACTCCTATTATCATTTTTTCTTCGCCTAATGATAACGTTTTTTCTATTTGGTATGTATGCCAATTAACAATATATATCATACCATTGTCTTTTTCTCCTATATATGCATAAGTATCATCAGATGTTGTTAAATCTGATAATGTTAAGTAGCTTCCATCAAATTGAACATTCTTCTTTAAGATATATTCTACTCCTGCTTCATTATCTGCATTATAGTCTATCTCATAAAACTCGCCATATTGAGAATATCCATGTGTTTTTGATTCATCTAAAAATCTCCAATCAATTCCACCCATTTGTCTCATTAAATATGGATTTTCATCTGTAAACTTGCCATTATCTATTTTAATTATATAATCGTCCCACCAATTTGATATTCCCATACTTTTAGGTAGACATACGAATAGCACTGTATTTTCTTTATTAGTACCTAATAAACTTGCAATTCTATACCTGTCAATAGTATATGTAAAAGTAAATGAGTCTATATATTTTCCATCTTTATTGTATGATTTTATTACATTTTCTTCTTCTGTGTTTCCTGTAGTCAAGAAGTATACATTTTTATTTGTATCCATACAAAATACACTTTCATATATATCTCCATTTACAGGAAATGTTTGGTTATAAGAGACTGTTTCTGTTTGTGTATCATATCCTACAATTGTAATTTCTTCTTCATCTCTTGTAGAATATACTGCTGTATATATTACATTATCTTGAATATAATATCCAGCTGTTCTTTCAACATCGATAATATTCCAATTACTAAATATCTCTTCATATACCCCTGTTTCAAAGCAATATCTTTTTATAGTTATAAAGTTTGCCCCATTTTCTCTTGTATACACATAGTTTTTTCCATCTCTTTGTACATAGGTTTTTGGTCCTTCAGTTCTTCCTTCTATTAGGGTTCCTGTATATGAATTTGATCTTGCACTAAAAGTAGAAATTTGATTACTATTATCAGGTAATTTATATTCTATATCTTCATTTAATAATCTTGGATTTTCATCTTCTATTATATTTTCTTGTATATTTTCTTGAGATTCATCAGTAATTTCTACTGGTTTTACATCCTCTTTATCAGCAATAACAGCTAAAGATGTTAGATTTGTACTAAGAATAACCAAAATAATTAGCAGTATTGCAATCAATCTTCTTGATTGTTTTTTCATAAATACCCCCTCCTATAAATAACCTAGCTATTAAAAATAATTATTAGACTCTTTCATCATAATCCTTTTTATGGAAAAAGTAAATAAAATATATTAAAAATAAATTTTGAAAAAAATTAAAATAAGTATTGACATCTTTTCTAAAAATTGGTATACTAATCTTCGTCGGAAGGAATGTGGTCGCATAGCTCAGCTGGGAGAGCATCTGCCTTACAAGCAGGGGGTCATAGGTTCGAGCCCTATTGCGACCACCATTTATATACGGCCCGGTAGTTCAGTTGGTTAGAACGCTAGCCTGTCACGCTAGAGGTCGACGGTTCGAGCCCGTTCCGGGTCGCCATTTTTTTATTTAAATATGTTCTTGCCTCGATAGCTCAGTTGGTAGAGCAAGGGACTGAAAATCCCTGTGTCACTGGTTCGATTCCCGTTCGAGGCACCAAAAAATCGCTACAAATTTGTGTAGCGATTTTTATATTTTTAATAATTTTATTTTTGCGCATT
>CALXZQ010000006.1 GCA_944393275.1 uncultured Clostridia bacterium | reverse complement strand
GCAAAATGGATAACAAATGATATAGATTTTGGAAGTAAAGATAGCGAATTTGATGGGTATGAAATATATGCTGATGAAGGAATTAAAATAAAAAAAGTAAGCAACAAAGTGTTTAATATTGTGTTTGAAAAAGATTATGAAAGTGATGTAGTAAATAATATAAAAGTTGGTACAGAACTAGAAGAAGTGAAGAATCAACTAGGAGATCCAACATATAAAAGTGAAACTGAAGACATAATAGGATATAGAAATGAAGACTTTTATATATTCTTTACAGAAAATCAAATATCAGTGTATAGGAATGATACATCATATAATGAGAACTTCTATAAATTAGTGGAACGATTTGCAAATGAAGAGATAGAATTTCAAGAATTTATAAATGAGTTAACAACATTATGGACAGAATATGATGAATATTCAAATACGGAACAATACTATAAATTAACATACTCATTAAAGGGAGTTTCAGTAGAAGTGACCACAGAAAATAAGGATGGAATACATATTTATAGTAATTATATAGGGTTACAAAAAGGAGAAGATTGGCAAAAATTCATAGAAACAGATAGAGTAAAGCTACATGCGGACGAAAATTTGGTTTATGAAACAGAATTTAAAAGAGTAAATGGAGAGAAAAGCTTATCATATGTTTGTCAAGATTATATGAGTAAAATGGAACAAGACAAACCTAGAAGTAATTTATTTTACTATAACGTGATAAGAGATGATGAAGATAAAATAACTAAAGTTATGTTCTTATCTGTAGATGGTACGAACTTAAATAGTGAATTAAATGAAAGTATTAATAGCTATATTTGGTACAATGATACAATTTTCTTATATGGAAAACCACAAGATGGAATATATGCATATGATGCTGTTAACAGACAAAGTAGAAAAATACTAAGTGGAACAGATAATTTTGAAATTAAAGGAATAGAAGAAAACAGATTAATGTATGATGATAAATCAGTAAAACTTACTGATTAAAGAAATAATAAATGAAATAGGAGGGAGGGTAATATATGAAAACAAAACAAAAAATACAAGAATTCTTTAAAAGAATTTTATGTATAGCTATGTTGATTATATTATTCTCCTCAAATTTAAAAGTAAATGCCGCTGTTAGTGTAGAAGAAGCAGGAGCAGCCATAGCAAGTTTTGCTATAGACTTTTATAATAAATATGGAGAGAGAGTACATTATAAAATAGATTATGACTTAAGAGGACAAGCATATAGAGAAGAGACTGTAGGAAGTATGGCTGCATATTATATGGATTGTGTTGGTTGGGTAAGTTATGCAATACATCATGCAACAGGTCTAGATAATGCGGGAGCAAGAGCCGGAACGGGAAGCTTTGTAGCTCCAACAAGATATGGACCTCCAGGTTCAGATTTCGTAGACGTCACAGGTCAAGAATTACAGCCAGGAGATATTATGGCAAATAGCCACCATGTTATGATATATGTTGGAAACAATATGATGGTACATTGTAGTGCAGATTTACAATATATGAGTCTAGATGACTATGGAAATGGTAATGCTCCAGGATCAAACTATGAATCAGCTTCATATGGACCAGGAAGATTTGGAGTATATGACAGAGCGTATCGTTTAAGCGAATCAGCCGCTGCAAAAATAAATGAAAGTGATTTAGCACCAATAATATCTGGATTAGATAAAAGCAAAAAGAAGAAAGATTATAGCTATAAAGGATTGCCTTCAAAAGGTGAATATACAGGTTCTCAAGGAACATTAAGTTTATTAAAATCTATAATAAATGTTTTATCACAAATAGCAGATTATTTAATAGGATTAATGACTTTAGGAATAAAAATAGAGTTAATAGGTTGGACAACAGTTGTAGAAAATGTAATTACAGATGCAATAAATGAAATAACAGGAACAGAATTGGAACCATCTGCAGATTCAGCATTAGAAGAAGAGGAAGCATCTAATTCTGCTGAAGATACTACTGAACAAACAGGTGAAGAAACAGATGAAGAAGATACAAGAGAAGACTTATACACACCAGACGCAACAGAGACAGTAACAGGAAGTTATACAAATAAAAACGATAGAATAACTGTAGAAAAAATTATATATAATAAAGTTCCAATACTTGATGTAAATATATTTAATACTGAAGAAGCAGGTGGACAAAAACTAGTAGAAGGTGGAACGCTATATACAATAAAAAATAGTATTGCAAAATGGTATTATGTATTTAGAAATGTAGCGATTATTGGATTATTAATAGTACTTCTATACATAGGAATAAGAATGGCACTATCTACAGCTGCTGCAGAAAAAGCTGTATATAAAAGATTCTTAAAAGATTGGGTAGTAAGCTTTATTATCGTATTTTGTATACATTATATAATGATATTTATATTAAATATAAATGAATATCTAGTAAACCTAATGGTAAATAGTGAACCTAATAGAGAGCATTTCTTATATGAGACAGTAAGAACTAAGGCATATGAACTTAAATTTACGTCAGGATTAGCAGGTACTGTAATGTATATGGTATTAGTATACCTAATGATAAAATATCTATTTATATATTTTAAAAGATATTTAACCATAAACATATTAGCAATAATAGCCCCAATAATAGGTATATCATATGCTATAGATAAGCTGAAAGATGGTAAGAGTCAGAGCTTTAAGGCTTGGTTGCAAGATTTTACATTTACAACATTATTACAAAGTGTTCATGCTATTTTGTATACAATGTTTATACCGATAGCATTAACTGCATCAGAAGAGAACATAGCAGGAATTATATTTGCATTTATGCTATTAAACTTTATGGCTAAAGCAGATAAAATTGTTGCAAAAATGTTTGGTATGACTGGAGGTAGGTCATTAAGTAATATTCTAAAAGGACAAAACCCATTAGTTGCATTGGCAGCACTAAAAGGAGTAGGAAAAGTATATAAAACAGGAATTAAATATACAGGAAAAGCTGTAAAAGGAGTAGGCACTACAATTGGGCAAATAGGAGGCATAGTATTACCACAGGAAACAAGATATAGATTTAATACATGGTATAACAATACAGCAGATAGTATTTTAGGAGAACATCATTTTCTAAATCAAAGAAGAACTAATAATATTCAAACTGTAAGTGGCATAGATGATAAAATAAGAACAATGAAAAAATTATACAGAAAAGAGGCAATAAGACAGATTACTGGTCCAGTTAAATTTGCTAAAGATGGTGTGAAATTTGCTGCTAAAACCATGGTGGCAATCCCAATGCTAGTAGTAGAACCATCTGCTGGAATTAAAAATATGCTTGCAATAAGAGGATTTAAAAAAGTATTTGATTCAGAAACCGAAAAAATGAAGCTAAGAGCTCCAAAATCTGAGAGAGGATTAAATCATATTATTGTAAATAGAACTAAAAAGCAAGCAGGAATAAATGTAGATTCAAATGGAAAGAGAACAACGACGTCAGGAAAAATTGATGGACAAGCAGTTACTGGAAATAGAAGTAAAAAGCAGAAAACTACAGGACCAAGAGCAGCACTTGCGGCAAAGAAAAAATCCGTTCAAACTATGCAAGCTAGATTTGAAAAGAGTATAGCGATGCTTGAGGAAGCAAAAACACTTGAAGAAAGTATAATTTCTAAATATAGTGGAATAAGGGAAAGTGTAAATGATAGACTAAATACTGCAGGAGTGAAATCATCAGCTGCGGCTAAAATGCCTACAGTATTATTAGATAAGTTAAATAAGCAATATGATCAAATGATAGAAGAAATATTTAAAGAAGTTTCTGATGGTGATGTTGAAGGAACTGTAGAAGAATATTTAAAGAAAAAGAAAAATGGAAGAATAGAAGAAAAGGATGTTGATGAATTAGTAAAATTATTACAAGAGAGATTAAATAAAGATAAAGATAGTAATATAGAAATTTCAGAACAAGATGCAATGAAAAACATAGAAAATGTAATACAAACTGATATAAATGCAAGACTTGTAAAAGGAATTGATGCAGAATTAAAGAAAAATAACATAACTTGGGAAGACATAGATAAGGGAAAACAAGATGATATAGCAAGAGACATGGAAAGAGCTTTAGAAAAAACTGATGATATAGATACTCTGATGGATGCTCTAGATAAATCATTATTGGACCATAAGGTTACAACTAGACTTTCAGAAACAGTTAAAAAGGATATCATAAAGAATTTATCAAGAAGAATGGAAAGAGAAAAAGGAAAAACATATTCTCCAAAAGAAATGGTAGGAATATTGAAAAAAGGCTTAAAGAAAAAAGGAAGTATAAAAAAAGAGCCTGTACCATCTGAGTTCTCAGATATTGCACAAGATATGGAAAATTTAAGCGAATTGAATGATAAATATGAAAAAGAATTTGGACAAAAGATATTCTCTAAAGAGGAAATAATACAAGCAATGAAAAAAACAAAAGATAGCAAAGAATTTGATTTATATAACTCAATTATGAATGGAGAACAATAAATAGAAAGGTAAAATAATTATGAAGAAAAAATACTTAAAGATTATTTTAATAATTATACTAGCGATACTGTTAATTGTATGTTCAACTATGATGTCACAAGCTGCAGAAGTAACACCTGAACAAGAGGAAACGCTTTTAGATGGGCTAGCAGATATAGGATTGACGCTTGTAGATGGCATTGTTGGAATATTACTATTACCATTAAAAATAATTATGGTAATATTAGGAACAGTAATAAGAACTGTTTCAGGTGGTATTGCCATTATTGGTGGAGCAGATGGTTTCTTAGGGACAATAGATACAATTATGCTTTCTCCAGAGAATATATTATTTAATCAAATAAAGCTAACAGATATAAATGTATTTGATTTATCAGATACAGGAGCAATAGGAACAATAAGAAGTAATATTGCGAAATGGTATTATGCATTAAGAAACTTATCAATAGTAATCTTATTAGTAATACTATTATATGTAGGAATTAGAATGGCACTATCTAACGTTGCAGAAGAAGAAGCAAAGTACAAAAAAATGCTAAAAGACTGGTTAGTAAGTTTTATATTAGTATTCTTATTGCATTACATAATTATATTTACAATCTGGGTTTCTGATGGATTTGTAGAAATTCTTTCAAATTCTCTACAAAATTCAACACAGTTTGGACAAGCGGCAAATGATATATTAGTAAAAGCACTAGATCCAAGATTTACAGTAGGTATGGGAGCTGCAATTGTATATGTAATATTATGTGTATTAACTTTAATATTCTTAATCATGTATATAAAACGTATGCTTACAGTATCGTTCTTAATATTAATAGCACCTATAATTACAATTACCTATTCTATAGATAAGATGGGAGATGGAAAGTCCCAAGCGGTTAATACATGGCTTAAAGAATTTGTATACAATGTACTTATACAACCATTCCATTGTTTAACATATTTGGTATTTGGGACTACAGCAGTAAGCTTAATGAATGGATCACTTTCTTCTAGTGTACTTGCAATTATTATGATTTTATTTATACTACAAGCAGAAAAAATACTTAAAAAGATATTCGGATTTAATGCAGATAGTTTAGGAGATGGATTAGCATCTGCAGCAGCAGTTGGAATAGGATTGAAGACCATTTCTAGCAATGTTGCAAAAAGCGGAGGAGCGAAATCATCAGGTTCTGTTGGAGATGGAGGTTCTGGAGGTGGAGGAACACCAACAAAACCATCTAAACTTAATGATTCATCAGCTACTTATGCAGCAATGATGTCTTCAGGAGGAGCTAGTCCATATAGTTCAGGTTCGGGAGGTTCTAATAATCCACAAGGAGGAGGATCATCAGGAGGAACCAGCCCATATAGTGGAGGTTCATCAGGAGGAACTAGTCCATATAGTGGAGGATCTGGAAGTTCAAGAGGAGGAGTATCACCATATAGTGCTTCAAGTTCGGGCTCAAGTTCTAACAAGGCAGCACAAGTAGGTGCACTATTAGCAAGTAAAGGAAAGAAAGTACTAAAATCAGCATATGGCAAAGAGGGCTTAAGAGCGCAATCTAGATTGGCATTTAGAATGACTGGTGCTGCAATAGGAGCTACAACAGGAAAATTTGAAAATGCTTTAGTATATGGAAGTGTTGGTGGAGATGTTGAAAAAGCCTTAGTAGGTGGAGTTAATAATAAACTTATACAACGTAGAGTAAATAAGAATGAAGAATACTTTGCTAGGGCTTATCAGGATTATGCTAATCAAACAGGAATGGATGAAGATGAATTAAAAGCAAAAACCCAAGAAATACTAGATATGGATCCTAAAGATATAGTTGAACAGGATAGAGCATATGCAAGTTTTGTATATGGAATGAGAGATACATACGCAGATGCAGGAGAAAGAGATATAAGGAAAAAATTTGGAGAAACAATAGATAAAATTAATGCAGGAACAATAAAACCAAAAGCAACTAAAGCTTAAAATATTTAGAAAGGAAGTAGAATATGTCAGATAATTTCGATGATGTAGAGAGAGATTGGGAAGAAGAAGATATAAGCCATAAGAAACGTAAAAAAAAGAGTGCACAAGAATCTGCAAGAAGTGCTAAACAAAATTATGACAGATTTAAAAAATTAACAAATGGCTCAAAAAGTTCTGGTTCTACTTCTTCAGCTTCTTCTGCAGGAAGTGGAACGGCAGGAAGTGCAGGTACAACAGCTGGTGGAGGAACAGCAGCAGGTAGTGCAACTGCAGGTGGAACAGCAGCAGGAGGAACGGCAGCAGGAGGTGCAGCGGCGGGTGGAACAGCAGCAGGTGGTGCAGCAGCAGGAGGAACGGCAGCAGGTGGTGCAGCGGCAGGTGGCGCAGCAGCAGGAGGTGCAGCAGCAGGTGGTGCAGCAGTAGCTGGATTAGCAGCAGTTGCTTGGCCAATAGTGTTGGCTATAATTATAATTGTAGTAATAATTATTATCATTTTATTAATAATAGGAGCAGTTACATTCTTCCAGACAGCACCAGGAATGATGATGGATAAAATAACAGAGATAAGCAGTGGACTATGGAGAGATTTTAAAAGTTTCTTTGAGGGAAATTCTGCATATATAACTGAAGAAGATCAAACAACTTTAGCACAATATATAGAGAACATGGGGTATGATGTGGTTGGTTATGGTTTCGCAGCACCAACTGATTTACAAACAAACCAAAATTCAGATACCGGTGGAGAAGAAATTGATTCTGCACAGAGTAGATATTTGCTAGCATATTTATTAGCAGATTATAATACATACGCAATAGATAGTCCCGTTAAACAAGCTATAAGTGATTTTTGGACAGGACTCTGGGGAGGAGATAGAGCTCCATTGACGGGTATGCTAAAATTTGATGATGATGGATGGCTAGATATAACACAGGATGTAGAAGTAAACAGAGATCAAAAAACAGTAACCATTAAAGTATGGAACCCAGAGGCTGCAGGATTTAATATATTCAATACAGATACATATACATATAGCCTAGATGGATGGACAGGAAGATATGGAAAACCATTAGAATTTTTATTGGCCTTACATTTGTCAACAATGGCTCCAGACTTAGCATATCATGTAGCATCAGATAAAGAATTTGATACAAAAGTCCATATAGATTTCCAAGATATAGAAGCATATTTGAAAATTCAATATGTTGTAAATAGCAGTACAATTTCTAATATTAAATCAGAAGAGTTTGAAGGAGTCAGATTGTGGGAAATAGAAGGATTAGAATATATTGAAGATAAAATAGGAGCAGATGGTAGTCTAGTGTTATCTCCATCAGATCTTTCTACAATAGAAGATAAGATGTCGGGACTTTTAGAAAATAATGAAGATGTAGTAAGTGCAATTGAAGCATTAGGAATGACAGCGGAGGGATTAACAGATGCAGTAAATTTATCTGAAGAGCATGGGGGTCAAGGGAAACAGTTATTATCAAGGCAACCATATATTACATATGTTGAAAAGGCATGGTATAAAAATATTTATTTTATGGTAAATGATGAAATAAGAAGTAAAGTTAGTGATGACGAATGGTTAAAAACAGCACCTGATTTTAATGCGTATGAGAATGTGGATGCAGGAATGATAGAACAGGCACCATATGATTTTCATCCATCACCAGATTCAGATCAAGCTAATATAGTTTCAGATACTAGTAAAGGTGTATACCAGATAATAGAGAATAGACAAAGTATTCAAATTTCTCAAAAAGCTCAACCTCTAAAAGGTAGTACTAATTCTAGAATAAAAGAATTATTTGTAGGTGCAGGAAACGATAATATAGAAGGGGAAAATCCAAAACCAGAATATTATATATATGATGGCTCAGAAGCAACAGCATTAGCAATAGAAGAACTAAAGGAAAAGGAAAGAGAATTTAGAAATTCTGGCTGGTACACAGAAGCTCAAGTAAGTGATTATATAAATTCTATAGATGAAAAAGACTATTATAGAGAAATAGATTTTAATAAAAATTCTTTAAGTGCTTTAGCTATACTAGAAAATATGCAATCAGAAGATGCGGACTTTTTATTAAGAGATTTTAAATCATTATTAATAGAATTAAAATATTTTAAAGCTACAGATTTAACAGAAGCTAGTGTAAGTTTGCTAGACTGGATTATACCAGACTATAATCCAGAAGAATGGCCAAATAGAAAATATGAAAAGCAAAATTATGATTACGGAACCTATATAAGAAGCAAAAAATCAATGGATGAATTAAAAGCTCAAGAGGCAGAAGGAAATAATGGAGAAGAAGGAAATGCTCAGCCGTCAGATGCTGAAGTAGAGGAATCTGCTGAATCAGGAGATGGATTCCCAAATTCAACAACAATAAATAATGTAACTTATAGAAATTATAAACAATATATGGGGTCATATGCTAATACTTCTTATTGGAATGGAACAATGTCAAGTTCAGGATGTGGACCAACGGCAGCAGCAATTGTGGCATCAGGATATGGCAAATTAGAAGCAACACCACGTGTTATAGCAAATTATATGGTAAAAGAAAGTACATCAGATAAAGTTTCAGATGCATTGGAACAATACGGAATAACATCTACAGTATATACAGATATCGCAGATACTAATAAGGCAGTTACAGATATTAGAAATGCACTAAATCAAGGAAAACCAGTAATTGTTTTAATAAATAGAACAACTAATCCTGCAAGAAATGGACAAAGATATTCAGGTAGTGGGCATTTCCTTGTACTACTAGGAGAAGAAAATGGAACATTAATAATGTCAAATCCAGCAGGAGCAGATAAATCATGGAATGAAGATACTTGGGGATTAGAAGCATTTGTAAGGGATTATATGACAGAATATATAGCTGAGGGAGTAGGAGATTATATAATACCTAATGAAGCTCCAACAGGTTCATCTATCAAATCTACAGGATTTGAACCAGGAATGACAGTTATAACCCCTGGAATAGGAGAAGTTACTAAGGTTTCTGGAGATTCTATAACAATAAAATTTACAGAAACAAATCTAGTAAAAGATATGACAATGACAATAAAAGGATTTGCAGTTAATTCTTCAATTAGTGTAGGAGACATGCTAGATAGAGAACAGGAAATAGGATTAACGACTGAAGAAGATATCTTACTTATATTTAGAGCACCAAATAAATCAATTATAGAAAATGTCGAAGAATATATGAATATAGGAGAAGGTGCAGCAGTAACACAAGCATATGTAGCACAAGAAGGTGATCTACAATTACTAGCTAACCTTTTACATCACGAGGGATGTGAAGCATATTTTACAAATGTTTTGGGAAGTTCTGAATTAGGTGCATCAGCATCAAGAGTAACTGGTTATGTTCTATTAAATAGAGCAATTTTAAATTATGGTGGACATGGAACCACTATAAGAGAGCAAATTCTAGCTCCAGGACAATATTCTACAGCTTATGATGTTACAGAAGGAGAGGCGGTAACCTGTGATTTATGTTTGGCAAATGCGGAATGGTGCTTAACATATGATTGTTCATCAGTAGTAAGTCCTTCAAGTAATACTCCAATGCCTCGAAATGTTGTAGGTCAGTCTGGATGGTGTCAATGTAGCCCAGATATAGGAAAATTTAATTGCTGGTGGTGGGTTGACACTACAGGGGATGGACAACCTACAGAATATTCAGGGGGAGCATTTGATACATTCTTCTGTCAGAATACAAATTTCCCGGAGGGTTAGTATATGAAAAAGAAACTTAAGAAAAATATAATTATATGTATAGTAATATTAGTAATTGTAGGATTACTAATATTGCTATACCAAAGAAGAGTACTAACAAGAGAACAAGCAATAGAAGATTATGGATATGAAAATATGGGAGTATATGTAAAAGAAGAAAATATACAAACTGAGAAGAATCTAGAATATAAAAATATTGAAGTATTTAATAATTTTAGTGGAAAATTAGCAATGAGTACAATGGCAAAAAATATTAAAAATATTATGATCAAGGAAATTCCATTAGTTATTGCAGAAACCAAATCATTGTCAGATAATGAGTTAGAGGAATATTTTGAATCTAATAGAGAAAATATAAAAAATAATCTAAAAATAGAAGACTATCAGAGTTTTAAAAATATGGTTAGCAAATTTTCTAAATTAAAGTCCGATTTAGAAAATGATTACAAAATATGTGAATTTCAACAAGAAGAAGATTATATAAAAGTAAAGTTTATATATGAAAATTCAGAAGAAATAGAATATAGATTGATAGGAGATTCAATAATTAATTTTTCACTAATCTTTTAAAGAATACCTTATGAAAAGGAGAATATTATGAGTAAATTAGACAAATTTTTAATTCTTATAATAATAATAAATTTATTTGCGAGTATATTTATTATATTTGGAAATAAAAAAGAAGATAAAACACAAACATTTGAGATAGGAAATATCTCAGAGTTTGCGGAATTATCTAAAAATTCAGAATCTACACAAAGGTATATAGATTTTATTGAAACTCTAACAAAATATAGATTCAATAGATTATATTCAGAAACTAAAGATTTGTCTGATGAAGAATTAAAAGAATATTATAATAAAAATAACAGTGAAACAGATATGATAGTTTTAACTACTATGGAATCAAATTATGGAATTTCTGACTATGATACATTTTACTATATTGTAGGAAAAATGAGAGAAATTAAAGAAAAAGGTGCTATATATAAAAGTAGTGAGATATTAAGAAATTCTTGTAAAATAGAATCAGATTATATAAGCTCAAAAGTTATAATAAAATACAATAAATTTCAAAAAATCGCTCTAACTATAGAGATGGCCAATACACCTCAATATGATACACAAGAATTTAAAATTTCTGTAGAGGAGGGGAAATAATTGGAGAAGAAAGATAGAAGAGGGCTTACAATAATATTAGCAATAGTTGCTTGTATATTAACGATAGTAAATATAAGGTTATATATTTCAAAAAATGAAGGGCAACTTACGGGAAATGAAGTAACTAATAATGTTGCATTAACTAAAAAAACAGATGAAGAAAAAAAAGAAGAATTGATTTCAGATTTAAAAGAAATGAATGAAAGAGATAGAATGGAAAGATACTTCGGAGAATACATAGATTATGTAGAATCTGGGGAATATGAAAAAGCATATAATTTGTTATACCCAGAATTTAAAGAAAATTATTTCCCATCAATTGAAGAATATGAAGAATATGTAAAAGAAAAATATCCAGAAGTTATAATTGTGGACTATGATAATATAGAAAGACAAGGACAATATTATGTTTTATTTATTAAGATTCCAAAGGCAGGAAGAGGAGAAGAGATAATAACGCAAAATGTAGTTGTATATGAAAAAGATTATGCGGAATATTATATATCTTTCAGTTTATAAGGAGAAAATTATGGATTTTTGGTTAGATATAAGATTAAAAGTTAATGATTTTTTTAAAAAATATAAAAAAATATTTATAATAGTAATAATAGCATGGTTAGTTATTATAGCAGTTAATTATCTATTAAGATATATTAATGACAACAAACCACCTGCAACGACATATGAGCCTAATAGAGCTGTTATGGATGAAAGCGAAGTGCCTTCAAGTGCACAAGAGCCAATTAATGATATGATATCAAAATTTGTAGAATACTGTAATGAAAAAGACTATGAAAGTGCATATAATTTGATAGAAGAAGATTGCAGACAAGCTCTTTATCCTACTATAGACAGTTTTAAAGATTATGTTGATAATATTTATAGAACTAAAAAGATATATAATATCCAAAACTTCTCAAATGTAGGAAAAACCTATGTTTATGATGTTCGCATATTAGATGACATAATTGCAACTGGTACTAATGGGGGCGGATATGTGTACTATGAAGAAAAATTTGTAATGAAGCAAGAAAAAGATAGAATAACAATGCGTATTGGAGGATTTATAGGTAAAGAAGACATAAATATTGTAACAGAAGATGAATATTTAAAATTTAATATCCAATATAAACTAGTTGATTATGAAACAGAAACATATGTTATTGAAATAACAAATAGATCTCAATATCCAATCATATTACAAGATGGTAGTATATCAAATGAAATAGAATTAAATATTGAGACACAAAAAAGAACGGCTAAAAATAATATAGATAACTTAATAATGATAAATCCAAGGGATACGAGAACATTTGAAATTTCATTTACAAAGTTTTTTGATGATGGAAATGAATCAACAGAACTGATATTTAATGCTGTAAGGGTTTTAGCATCATATTCTGGTGATGAAGATAAAAGAGAAGAAGAAGTAAATAATGCAATTGATAAATATAGTTTGAATATTAGCCTAGAATAATAAAGGAGACATTTATGGAAAAAGGATTAGAAATAAGTGAAAAAAATAGTAAAATAGAAAGGGCTCAAGAACAAGAACAAATATTAACATTACAAAGGATGAGAGAATTAGAAAAAGAAATAGATGAAAGGCAAGAGCAAAGTCAATCTATAAAAGATATTATTAGAATAAATAATGTTGAACTTAGTCCCATGCTTAAACTAAATGAGGCATACTTAGTAGAATTAGAGGGAAAAAAGAAAGAGTTATCTTATGAACTATATAGTGAACATGGTTTAATAGGTAGGAGTGACGATAAAGGGCTTATAATTTTAGACCCTGAATATATTGCACAAATGGATGAAAAATTTGAGAAATATGGAGCAGAATATCTTATCCCAACAGAAAATAAATCATTAGACCCTAATTTACTGCAAGAACAATCTACACAATTATATAGATATAGTAGTCTAGAACAGTCAGAACAAGAAGCAAAAGGAATAAACTTAGAAAATCAAGAAAACCCTGATAAGACTGTTGCACAAATGGAAGAAGATCTAGGGTGTGATATATCATCTTGTGTTAGAATAGAAGATGAAGATTTTTCACAAGAAGTATTAGGATATCAAACAGGTCACCAAGAGAAGTATATTGCATATTCAAAGAGTAGAAATACATTTATTTTAATAGGTCAGAATAGTAGTAATAAATTTGAAGAAATAGAAGATATATGTGGAGCGGAAGGAGGAAGACAAGCCGCAGAAAAGACTTATTTAGAATATGATGAAAATGGAAACCCAGTAGAAATTGAATCTCCATCATTTGTAATGGAAAGAAGAGATGGAATGCAAGGAGCACTAGCTTTAGATATGCATTATGGAGAAATATGTGTAAGTAATTTAACACCAACTGAACAGCAAAGTGGGAAATATATGAGTGAGGAAATGAATATAGGACATTCAATAAGACCAACTCCTGACGAAATTGAGCTTGCAAAGAGAACTCAAAAAGAAAGAGAAAAAGCATTAAAAGTGAAAGAAGAAGAAATTAGAAAAACAGAACAAGAACTAGAGCAAGGAACTGCTTCAAAAAGTGATTTGGACAAAGCTAAAAAAGAATTGTCAGATATGAAATCTAAGGCTCAGGATGATGATGACGATTACGATTGGAGCACTGGAAGGCCAATTCCAAGACATTAAATATATAATCATAAAATCACCTATATTGAATAAAATCAATTAGGTGATTTTAATGTATATAAAAAGAATTTTAATAGTAATAATGTTAGTGAATATTATTCTAACAAATTCTAAATGTGTTTTAGCAAATGAAGCGGAAGAAGGATTGACCCGAGAAGAAGTAATTAATGAAATAAATACAATAAATGCATCCATAGGATTAAAAGACGAGCCAAATCTAAATTCTAGATCAGCTATAATATATGACAGAAATAGTAAAGAAATAATATGGGGTAAAGAAGAAAATGTAAGAAGGAAAATGGCTTCAACTACTAAAGTAGTGCATACATAAAAGATATTTAAAATATTGACAAATAAAAAGCAGTTAATTATAATGTGATATATATAGGAGACTTTTAACATAAGAAAAATAAAAAAGTGGAGATGAATTATGAATAAAATACTAAAGAGATTAAGTATAATACTAATAATATCAATAGTATTAATTATGATAACTAGAGTATCTTATTGTGTAGGTTTTACTTTTAATCCTATACCAAGTGCAAGTGAAGTAAATCCAGGGGACACTGTAAAAATAAATCTAAAAATATCTGATATAGATGCTGGAGAGCTAGGGATAAATACATTTCAATGTGTTTTCAAATATGATGAGGACATATTTGAAAAGCCAGAAATAACATCAAAAAATAATTGGTCCATTACATACAACGATAAAGAGAGTAGTGAGAAATATGGAACTATGTTGGCGGTAATAGTAGCTCCAGGAGTAAAAACGGATCAAGAGATAGGGGAAATATCATTAAAAGTTAAAAGTAGTGCAAAAGGAAAAGAAGGTAATATAACTTTTTCTGAAGTAACAACAAATGATGGGAAAGAAAACATTATAGATACAAATAAAACTCTAAATATTTCTGTTAAAGGAGAAGGAGTAACGATTAACAACGGAGTAGTAGATACTAATACTTATACTCCTGGCAGAATAGACAATGATGCAACTCCAAAGATTCCAACAACAGGATTAAATAGAATTATTGGAATAATTGCTATATCTATAGGAATTATTGCTGCTGTATTTGCATATAGATCATATAAGAAATATAAAAATATTAAGTAAAATATAATGAAAGACAAACACGGAGTTTAAAATACGATTTAGTATTTTACCCCGTGTTTTTATATTAAATCCTACGGAAAGTTAAAGAAAAAAACAAAATATATAGAGTATATACATTAGGAAATAAAAATGTAAAAAAAAAGTAAAAGACCAGAAAGAAACTAATAAAATAAATAGCCGTAAGCGTGTAAAAAAGTACGGAAAAAGCTAGATAATACCTCCATTGACACTATAAAGCCATAGTGTTAATCTAAATTTATATTATATATATTAAGGAAGAAAAATATATGAGTACAGTGAAAAAAATAGTAATAGCAATACTTATATCAATATTAATATATATAGTAATACCAATGTTAGTAGTATATGGAGTAGAGAAGCTAGAAAGTAAGTACTACCAAGTAGGAGAAGGAGAGATAACAAGAGTATTACCAAAAACAAAAGTAGACACATTCAAAGGGAACTTTAATGTGTCTAAAAGTGATGTGAAAATATATAAAAGTGTAAATGATGAAACAGAGATAACGCAAGGAGAAATAGGAACAGGAATGATATTAAAATATGCAGGAAGTGAGGAAGCATATAAAATATCAGTAATAGGTGATCTAGATAAAGATAGTAAAATAACAGATATAGAGTTAAATCTAGTAATAAAAAATGTGGTAGGAATAGATACACTATCAATACAAGATATATTAGAAAAAAGTAGTGATATAAATGGAGATGGAAAGATAGACCACATAGATATAACATTAATGATAAGGTACATAGTATATGGAGAACTAGAAGTAGAAGAAGCGAAAGATCCAAAAGCACCAAGAATAGAAGTAGAAGGAGAAGAAGGAAATAATGGATACTATGTAGGAGATGTGACAGTAAAAATAGAGAAAGCAGAAGGAGAGACGGCACAGATAGAAAAAATAACATATAAAATAAATAATGGAAGTGAAGAAGAAGTTCCAGCAAGTGGAGAAATAATAATAATAGAAGAAGGGGAGTATACAGTAAAAGGATATATATACGGAGTAGCAGGAGGAAAGATAGAAGGAGAATCAAAAGAAATAAAGATAGAAAAAGATGTAGGAAGAATAGAAATAAAAGAGAAGGTAACAGCAGAAACAATAGAAGTAGAAATAGAAACAGGAGCGATATCAGGAATAAGTAGATATAAATACAGTATAGGGAAAGAAAATAGTACAGGGCAAATAGAATATTTAGAAGAAAAAGAAAGTACAAGTGGAGAAATAAAATTTGAAGGATTAGAAGAAAATACAAGATATATAGTAAAAGTAGAAGTAGAAAGTAACGCAGGAAACACAGGAAGTACAACAAAAGAGATAGTGACAACAGAAGGAGCTGATAGTACAGCACCAGAAATAACAATAACTGTAGGAGAGGTAACAACAAATAGCATAGAAATAACAGTATCAAGTAGTGATAGTGAAAGTGGAATGCCAAATAATCCAGTATATTATATTTACATACGAGAAAAAGGAGAGACAAATTATATTCCAATACATGATGGAACAGAAACTTATTTTATATTTACAAAATTAAAACAAGGAACAGAATATGAAATAAAAGTAACAACAAGAGATAATACGGGAAATGAAGGAGAAGCAGTAGTAATAGTAACAACTAAAATAGTACCAGAAGCAGGAGGTTCAGATTCTCAAGTAGGAGCAATAATAGTAAATGGTCCAATATGGGAAAATAGAAAAGCGAAAGTAACGCTATCAACACAAACAGAATTTACAATCCAATATCAAGTAAATGGAACAAATGGAGAATGGATTGAAGGAACAGAAATAACAGAATTAGTCCATGGAGATACAATATATGCACGTTTATGGGATGGTACAAATGCAGGAGAAGCAGCAAGCCTAAAAATTGAAGATAAAATAAGCCCAAAAGTAACAGTAAATGCAGGAAATATAACTACAAATAGTATAGAAGTAACTGTTAGAAGTGAAGATAATGAAACAGGATTAGCAAGTACTCCAAGTTACACATATTATATAAAGAAAAATATTGATAGTACATATCAGGAAATATTTACAGGAACAGAAACACAATATACATTTACAGGATTAGAGCAAGAAACAGAATATGATATTAAAGTAACAGTAAAAGATATTGCAGAAAATGAAGGAGAAGGACTAATAACTATTGTGACTAATAAAATGGGAGGAGATATCTCAGGAGAAGGTGAAGATTTAAGTACAGGGAATGGATTAATAAAAGTAACAGGTCCAACATGGGAAAATAAAGAAGCAAGTATAAGTTTATCAACGCAAACAGGGCTTACAATCCAGTATCAAGTAAATACAACAACAGGTAAATGGACAGATGGAACAGAAGTAAGTGGATTACATCATGCAGATAAAGTATATGCACGATTATGGGATGGCACAAATGCAGGGGGATTAGGCTATTTTATAATACAAGATACAATAAAACCAATAATAACAGTAGATAGTGGAAAAGTAACAACAAATAGTATAGCTGTAAGTCTAATAAGTAGTGATGAAGAGAGTGGAATACCAAATAATCCAAAATATGTATATTATATAAAAAAGAATACAGAGTCAACATACACAGAAATTTACAGAGGATCCGGAAGTGAATATACTTATGAGATGTTAGCACAAGAAACTACATATAATATAAAAGTATCTGTAGAAGATGCTGCAGGTAATATCGGAGAAGGAACAACAATTGCAAAAACAGAGAAAATTTGGGGAACAGACTCAAATCCTAGTGGTATAACAAAAGGTAATACTATGTGGAATAACGGTGTAGCCACAGTAACATTATCAACAACTACTGACTTGAGGATTCAATACCAAATAAATGGAACAAGTGGAAGCTGGATAGAAGGTAGCACTGTAACAGGTTTAAAACATAATAATGTAATATATGCTAGACTTTGGGACGGAATAAATGCAGGAACAATTATAAGCTTTACAATATTAGATACAGATATGCCAACAGCTAGTATAACCTTAGAAACAACACAGTCTGAAATAAGAATGCCTGTTGCAGCAACAATAAAACAAGAAGATGATGAATCAGGAATAGAAATAAGAAATTGCAGATGGGCATATAATACGAGACCTACGCCAATGGGAACTACAAACCCGGGAGCATATATAGGTGGTGGATTTGTAAATACAGAAGAAACTATAGATTTAATTGCTAACGCACCAGGAATATACTATTTACATGTATTAACTGTGGATGTAGCTGGAAACAAAATAGAAACAATATCAGATCCAATAACAGTAAATGTAGCAACTGTACAAGATATAAATCTTGAAGATTATGTACAATATAATGAAGGAAATATTACAAAATGGAAAGTCCTATTGGAAGAAAACAATATACAAATAGATAGTGCTAATGTGCCAATGATGAGTACATATCTTACAGAAGAATATACATTAGGTTTGGAAGAAAAATTTGGCATAGAAAAAGAAGAAACTGAATGGAATAGATTTATGAATAACTATAATAATTATATATCTACATTAAAAGTAATAGGAGGGAATGGTTCAGAAGAAAATCCTTGGAAGCTATCAGAAAATGAATATAAGGAATATAATGTAAATATTTGAATATGATATACTAAAAATTTATAGGAGACGATATGGATAAAGTAGAAAAATCATATTCAAAGAAACAATGTAATTTACAGATTGAGCTAGTAATTAATAAGGCATTATATAATAAAAATATTATTTCAAAAGAGGATTATTTAAAAACAAAACAAGACATATTAAAAGATTTAGGAAAATATAATTGATAAGGACTACTGTATTTGCAGTAGTCTTTTAATATATATGGAGGAATTTTAGATATGGATATATATAAAATTAGAGAACAATTAACTCAGGGCAAAACTATATATGATTTGCCTTTAAGAGTTACATATTATGCAAGAGTTTCAAGCGAAAAGGAAGTGCAATTAAATTCATTAGAAAATCAAAAATATTATTATCCTAAGTTTATAAAAAACATCCCTAAATGGACTTTTGTTAATGGATATATTGATGAAGGAATAAGTGCATCAAGCACTTTAAAAAGAGATAATTTTCTAAAAATGATAACAGATTCTAAGACGGATATGTTTGATTTAATATTAACAAAAGAAATATCACGTTTTTCTAGGGATACACTAGACAGTATAAAATATGCTAGAGAATTATTGAAATGTGGTGTAGGAATACTATTTGAATCAGATAATATAAATACACTATTTACAGATGCTGAACTTAGACTGACAATTATGGCAAGTATTGCACAGGATGAATTAAGAAAACTTTCTGAAAGAGTACGATTTGGAATGAAAAGATCAATTGAACAAAAAAAAGTATTAGGAAATAATAATATATATGGGTTTAATAAAAATAAATGTACACTAGAAATAGACCTAAAAGAAGCGAATATGGTAAAAGAACTATTTAGCATTTACTCCACAGGGAAATACGGATTTAAGAAGATATCAGAAATTATGTACAAAAATGGTTATACAAATAGAAAAGGAGAAAAATTAAATACATCTACATTGACAAGAATGATAAGAAATCCCAAATATAAAGGATATTATTGTACAAATACAGTAGCTAGGTTAGATTACAAAAATTCAAAGCAGATAAGAATCCCACAAGAAGAGTGGAAAACATTTGAATGTAAAGAAAAGATTCCACAGATTATACCCGAAGAAATATGGAATATGTGTAATAAGATTCTAAAAAGCAGATCTGATAGTTTTAAAAATAAACAAGAAGATAAGGAAATTTTCAAAAATAGATATGCATTCTCAAGTTTAATATATTGTGGAGAACATGAAAAAATTTGCACATACCATAGAATATCTACCAAACAAAGAAAAGTTTGGGCATGTCAAAGGTATATAAAGCAGGGTTTAAAATCATGTAAGAGTCCTATCCTAAAAGAGGAAGATTTATATGAAATATCAAAAAAATTAATCAAAAAGTATATAAACAATACAGATGAAATATGTTTGGATTTACTAGAAAGATATAATAATTTAAGTGAAAATAATTGTATAGTAAAAGAACTTAAAGCCAAGGAAAAAGGACTTGAACAATTGAAAAAAAAGAAAGAAAAGATTTGGGAGCTATTAATAGATGAGTGTATAGAAAATATGGAATTTGCAGAAAAAAATAAAGAAGTAAATAATGAAATACATAGATATGAACTAGAAATTAGTAATATAAAGGATAGTAAAAATAAGACTAAAAATAAAGTGGATTTAAAGAAATATATATTGGATGAATTAAAAATTGAGAATAATATAGAAGAATATATCAAAATATTAATTGAAAAAATAGTAGTAAATAAAATAAATGATAATAGAAAAAAAGTTACACTGCACTTTTTCCTAAAATTAGGAAACGAAGAAATATTAGAATATAATCTATAAACAGAGAATTTAGATGAGCTGCTACTAGAGATGGCAAAACTTTTATGACTATTAATATCTTTTTTGTTGTCATTAGGAAGATAATGACAGCCATTATAATATTAGAAAATTGTAAATTAACTGATATTGTAACAGTTTCAAAAAAAGCCGCAGGAACTGGAGGATCCAGATTGGGTCTAAAAACAAATGATAAAATATCAATAAATGATTTAATGTATGGTCTATTATTAGTTTCAGGAAATGACACAGCTGTAGCTCTTGCAGAGTATGCGGCAGGTAGTGTAGAAAACTTTGTTAAAATGATGAATCAAAAGGCAAAGGACTTAAACTTAAAAGATACAAATTTTATAACCCCACATGGCTTGGATTCAGAAGAACATTATACAACTGCATTTGAATTAGCACTAATTACAGATTATGCTTTACAAAACAATAAGTTTGCCCAGATTGTAAATACTAAAAACTACATTGTTAATATAAACGGAACTCCAAAGGCCTTATCAAATACTAATGAGCTATTAGGAAATTTAAATGGGGTAAATGGTGTTAAAACAGGATTTACTAATGAAGCTAATAGATGTTTAGTAACATCAGTGAAAAGAGATAGTATGAATATAATTACTGTAGTATTGGGAGCTGATACAAAGAAGTTTAGAACATCTGATAGTGTAAAATTAATAGAATATGCATATAGTAATTTTAAGAATGTGCCAATAAAGGATATGATAAATAATAAATATAAACAATGGGAAGCGGATTGCAAAAATAGTATTGTTTTAAATAAAGGAATAAATAGAAATGTTGAAACTATATTGGAGGAATATGATAAAGAATTTATAACTATTAGAAATACAGAAGAAAATGATATAAGAATTAAAATTGAAAATGAAGTTTATTTGGAAGCTCCTGTACAAAAAAATTACATAATTGGTAAAATTAAGTTATTTGTAAACAATGATGAAAAACTTGTGGTAAATATATTAAATAAAGAAGATATAAAAAGAATGAATGTATTAGACTTTTATATTAGCTTGATTACTAACAATTGGAAGACTATGTGTGAACTATAGTATAAAAATACAATTAAAGGTGAGAAAACGAATAAGGTGTTTTATGACTCAGGGAAAATACTATTTTAGTATGTAACCTTGAGTTTTTTTATTAAAACCTACGGAAATACAACAGAAATATAAAAATATTAAAATGTCTGATAAAAAGAAATAAAAATGTAAAGAAAAAGTAAAAAACAGGAGAAAAACTATAAAAATAAAGCTCCGTAAGTATATAAAATAGATAAAAGAGTATGTATAGAAATGTATATTGACAGTGAAAAATATGAATGTTAATTTTAATTTAAATATATATTTATCTAAGGAAGAATATATTTATGAGGAAAATTAAAAAGATAGTAATAATAATGTTTGTAGCAATGTTAGTATATAGTGTAATTCCTATAATGTTATCATATGGAGCAAATGAACTAACAAGTGATTGCTATAAAGTATCAGAAACTGAGAAAGAAATAACGAGAGTATTACCAGAAACAAAAGTAGACACATTCAAAGGGAACTTTAATGTGTCTAAAAGTGATGTGAAAATATATAAAAGTGTAAATGAT
>CALXZQ010000005.1 GCA_944393275.1 uncultured Clostridia bacterium | reverse complement strand
AAACAAATCAATTTTAATTGATTTGTTTTTTTGTAAATAAATTACTTGAAAATAGTAAAAAATAGTATATAATAGAGACAGAAAAATAGAGGTGAAAGTATGAATTTAAAAGATTTTGAACAAAGTATAGGATACTCTTTTAAAAATAAAGATTTATTAAAAACAGCGTTAACCCATACATCATATTCATATGAAAATAATGTAACTAGTAATGAAAAATTAGAATTTTTAGGTGATAGTATTCTAGAGTTTATATCTAGTAAATATTTATATAATCAATATTCAAAACTAAATGAAGGAGAAATGACTAAAGTTAGGGCAACTGTAGTTTGTGAAGACAGTTTATATAAAATAGCACTGATGCATAATTTTAGTGATTTCTTATATTTAGGGAAAAGTGAATTATCAAATACATTAAGTAAAAGAGAAGCAATATTAGCTGATAGTGTAGAGGCAGTAATTGCTGCAATCTACTTAGATGGGGGATTAGATAAGGCAGAAAAATTTATTATTAGCAATCTGAGCAAAGAAATTGAAACTGCTACAAGAAATGTTGGCCAAAAAGACTATAAAACTGTGTTACAAGAAAAATTGCAAAAACATGGTTCAGTTACAATAGAATATAATATTATAAATGAAGAAGGACCAGATCACAGTAAAACATTCACAGCAGAAGTGAAATGTGAAAACAAGAAATTAGCAGAAGGAAAAGGGTCATCCAAAAAACAAGCGGAAATGCAAGCAGCGAAAATAGCATTAGAAAATTTAGAATAAACTGAAGGGAGAAGTATATGAAAAAGCAATATATAATTCCAATATTTGTTCCACATTTAGGTTGCCCATATAATTGTTCTTTTTGTAATCAAAAAAGTATAAGTGGACAGACAAAGCAAGTAACAGCAGAAGATGTAAGAAGAATTATAAATGAATTCTTAAGAAGCTTTAAAGAATCGGATTCATATAAAGAAGTGGCGTTTTTTCGGTGGAAGCTTTACAGCCATAGATGTGAAAAAGCAAGAAGAATTATTAGAAGCAGCATGTGAATTTATTAAAAGTAATAAAATAGATTCTATAAGAATATCTACAAGACCAGACTTTATAGACAAAAAGACTTTAAAAAGATTAAAAAAATACAAAGTAAAAACTATTGAACTTGGAGTACAGACAACAAATAATTATATATTAGAAAAGGTTGGGAGAGGACATACTTTTGAAGATGTAAAAGAAGCTTCAAAATTAATAAGGAGAGCAGGATTTGAATTAGGTCATCAAATGATGATAGGTCTTCCAGAATCTACTTTACATGATGAATTAAATACAGCAAAAGATTTAATAAAGTTAAAACCTAAAATGGTTAGGATATACCCTGTACTAGTTATAAAAAATACTAAATTAGAGAAAGAATATTTAGAAGGAGAATATAGACCATTATCAGTAGTACAAGCAGTAGAGAGAAGTAAAGATGTAGTATATTTATTCAATAGAAAAAAAATAAAAGTAATTAGAATAGGTTTGCAAAACACAACAGAAATATCTTCGCCAGAAGAAGAGGAAAGCCAAGTTGTTGCAGGACCATTTCATCCAGCTTTCAGACAATTAGTTGAGTCTAGTATATGGTATGATAGTATAGTAGATAGAATAAAATCATATAATGTTAAAGTAAAAGAAGTAGAAATAAAAGTCAATCCAGAAGATGTAAATAATGTTATAGGACATAAAAAAGAAAATCTAAAAAAGCTTTTAGATACATATGATGTTATTTTAAAGGTAACAGGAGATGAAAAAATAAAGCCTGGAAATTCTAAAATGAACATATTAAGGACATATACAGATTTCTTAGAAGATGAAAGAAAAAAATTAACAAAATAGTATAAAATCACCTATATTACAGATACTTAAATATATAGGTGATTTTATTATGAGATGGAAATTTGCAAAGAATATAAAACTAAATGTAAGTTTATTAGAAAATTTATATTTTATACTAGGTATTATACTAATGGCAGCAGGAACAGCAACACTATTATTGCCAAATCAATTATCTAGTGGTGGTTTTGCAGGTATTGGAACAATAACATACTATCTATTTAATTTTCCGATGGGAGTTATAATATTTTTGCTAAATATACCGCTATTTGTAATAACAGGTTATAAATTGGGTATTAAACAGGTAATAAAGGCCTTAATTGGTACAGGCTTATATTCAATATTTATAGATATATTTAGTAGATTTAATCAGTTAACCTCAGACAAATTGTTAGCTTCTATATATGGTGGAATTATAATAGGGCTAGGAACAGCTTTGGTATTAAAAGGAAAAGGAACAACAGGAGGAACAGAACTTGTAAGTACAATACTTAAAGAGTTTAATGTAAAAATGAAAGTTGGAAATTTAATTGTAATAATAGATACTACAATTGTTATTTTAAATATGATTTTTCTAGGTGAAATAGAAATAGGATTATATTCTGCAATAGCAATTTATATAATGGGAAAAATAATAGATATTGTATTTGAAGGTACAGTATTTACTAAATTGCTTTTTATTGTATCAGATAAAAACGAGCAAATAGCAGAAAAGATAGGTGAGTTATTAAAAAGGGGGACAACAGGACTATTAGGAAAGGGAATGTATACTAAAAAAAATAAGACTGTTTTAATGTGTGCAGCTAATAGAAATGATGTAATAAGAATTAAAGAAATAGTATATACGACAGATAGCAAATCATTTATGATTGTAGTAAACTCTAGAGAAGTTTTGGGCAAAGGATTTAAAAAACAAACCTGATAGTAGTAATTTTACCTATTACCACTCTCAGGTTTGTTATGTGTTAATTCAAACTGCTTATTAGATATTACAGCACATCTTACTAAAGAATTTGAAACCTGTTGGAGAAATGCCCTCTGACTTTCTAAAGTAGATGCTGTAGGACACTTTTTCATAAAGAAGTCTACAGTATCTGAAATAAATAAATCAAAAGATTCTTTTGTTTCTAGTGAATTGATATGTCCTTCTAATTGCCTAGATTTTTTATTTAATATATCTGCCTCCAGATTAGCTATAGTTTCTCTGTAAGATATATCCCTATTAGTTGAGTATGATGACAGTAGATGCATTGGAGAAATATCTATTGAATTTAATTTAGAAAACAGGTTAACAGCTTGTGAGTCGGATAACATCTGATTGCCCATTATTACTAAGAAGTTTCCTCCAAATTGGTTAAATATATAATTATGATCTTTATTAAAAGAAGAAATATCATTATCAAAGTCATCCTCTAAAATATCCTCAAAAGCACGACTTATTTCCGATGCGAGTGTTGCAAGTATTTGATCAGTTTCTAGATGAGACTTTTTTGCATTACAATCTTTAATTCCTGTAACATCTAACATTATAACAGTTGCAGGTCTATATGTATTATTAATCTTAGATTCAAAAAAAGCTTTATAATAAAGATTGTTTAAAAAATTGCTATTAGGGTTAACTATTATATGCTGGAAAAATCTATGTAGTTGTGTAGATGAAATAGAAGCAGCTAAATTAGGAAGAATAGTATCTTCAGGGACAGAATCGCTAATATATTTAAAAAGCCCTTCTGCATGCTCTGGGGTAAATAATGGAACTTCCGGAGCAAATAAAGATGAGAATTGAGTATCACTTTCTTTGGATGAACGTATAGTTCTGAATTCTTCAGAAGATATTAGATCTAGAGCAGAACGGATAGCAAGTTCTCCTAATTTAACTATATGATTACTTTTTAATTCAATTTTATTTGAAAATCTATAATTATCAAAAAATTTTGAAAAAGCAATATCTAATTTTTTTGCAATAATTTCTTCTGAATATTCTTCAGTTCCAGAATTTAATTTAGCAATATTTTCTCTATTTTCAGCGAGAGTATACATATCATATATAGTGTCTCTTTCAGAAGAATCTACAATGCCAAATGACATTGTCAAAAATTTCTCTGGTGATCTAGATAAAACATTTTCTGCATCTGATAAAAGTGCTTGTACATCTGAAGATACGGAAGATGGCTCTATAAATATAAATTCATCACCAGCAATTCTTATACTTATAGCATCATCAGATAAATGCTCTTGAATAGTAGTAATAGAATCAATCATGGCTAATGTACCTGCATCCCTACCATATTTTTGATTAAACTTATTTAATCCATTAAAATCCCCATACACCAAAGTGAATGGAGAATCAGATTTTGAAAACATAGGAATCAAAATGTGCTTAAAGACTTGATTTGTATACACATTGTTCTTCCCTCTAAAGGAAAAAGATAAATTTTTAATGTTTTTTAAAATTGCCTCTTGTGTAATTAAATCTGCCATGAGTATAATCCTTTCTAAAAGATATATATAATAATTTTATTATATATTGCATGAAAAATCAATATATATGTGTTTAAAAGTTAAAGAAAATGTTATATAATGTTGTAATAAGAGAGGATGATATCATGAAAGAACAAACATATGTTATACAAGATATAAAGGATTTTAATTTAAAGGATATCTTTGAATGTGGACAATGTTTCAGATGGAATGAGCAAGAAGATGGAAGCTATACAGGAGTTATAAAAGATGCTGTTATAAATGTAAAGCAGAATCCAAATGAAATAATATTTTCAGGAATATGTAAAGGTAAAAAGTTAAAAGAAATAGTAGATTATTATTTTGATATAAATAGAGATTATTCAAAAATAAAAAATGAGTTATCGCAGATAGATGCCAATCTTGAGAAAAGTATTAAATTTGGTAGTGGAATAAGAATATTAAATCAGGATCTTTGGGAAACAATTATTTCATTTATAATCTCAGCTAATAACAATATACCAAGAATTAAAGGAATAATAGAAAGATTATCTAAAAATTATGGGGAAGAAATTATATGGAATGAGAAAAAATATTATACATTTCCAACTGCAAAACAATTAGAAAATGTTTCTGTAGAAGATTACAGAAAATTAGGACTTGGGTTTAGAGATATTAGATTATATGAAACTACAAAAATGATTTTAAATAAAGAAATAGATTTAGAAAAACTTGAAAAAGAAGATACAGCTACAGTACGTGAGGAATTATTAAAATTATCTGGAGTAGGACCTAAAGTAGCAGATTGTATATTATTATTCTCAACATTAAAACGTTTTGAGGTATTTCCTATAGACGTATGGGTAAGAAGAGTAATGAATGAATTGTACATAAAAAATGAAGATGAAAACAAGGTAAGCAAAAAGCAGATAATGGAAATAGCAAATAAAAAGTTTGGAAATATGGCAGGTCTAGCTCAACAATATTTATTTTATTGGAAAAGAGAAGATGCTGTATAGATGGAGATACTTATGGAGAAAAAACAAATTGTTATGTATGGAGGATGTTTTAATCCGCCACTAAATTCACACTTTACATTAGCTGAGCAATTAATAAATGAATATGACCAAATAGATAAAGTAGTATTTGTACCAGTAAATAGCAAATATCAAAAAGCAGGTCTAATTAGTAATATACATAGATATAAAATGTTACAATTAGTCTGCAGTGAAAATGAAAAAATGGAAGTTTCTAAAATAGAACTAGAAAGTAAAAGACCTATGTATACAATAGAGACCCTAAAAGAATTAAAAAAAATCTATCCTAATAATGAAATAGCATTAGCAATAGGGAGTGATAATCTAAAGGAGCTAGACTTATGGCATAAAGCAGAAGAACTTATTAAGAACTTTAAGATATATGTCATTTCAAGGGACAAAGATAATATAGAAGATATCATAGAAAATCATAAACTATTGAAAGAAAATAAATCTTCATTTATAAAAGCTAAAAACAATATAATCAGTAATTTAAGTTCTACATATGTTAGAGAGAAGTTGAAAAATAATAAAAGTATTAGGTACTTAACAGCAGATAAAGTTATTAAATATATTAAGGAAAATAATCTTTATATTTAGGAGATAAATAATGTTAGAAAAAGAAGTATTAAGAAAAGAAATGCAAAATGCCATTGAATGGATAAAAAAATATGTAGAAAGATCAAAAGCAAGAGGCGTTGTGTTAGGTAATAGTGGAGGAAAGGATTCAGCAACAGTACTTGCAATGGCAACAAAAGCAATAGGAAAAGAAAATGTTTTAGCTGTGTCTATGCCATGTTATTCCAAAAGAGAGGATATAGAAGATGCAAATCTTGTTGCCAAGACATTTGGAGTTAAATCTATAAGTATAGATTTAAGTAGTACATATAAAGAATTAGAAAACGAAATAAATACTAAACTAGAGGAAAATATGACAAAAGAATCTACAATAAATATTAAACCGAGACTTAGGATGACTACTTTATACGGAATAGCCCAAACATTAGGTTATTTAGTAATTGGAACAGGAAACCTTTGTGAAACTATGGTAGGGTATACTACTAAATGGGGAGATAGTGGATATGATTTCAATCCTATTGGGAATTTTACGGTAGATGAAGTATTAGAAATAGGAAGTATATTAGGAGTTCCTAAACGTATATTAGAGAAAGCACCAAGCGATGGTTTGGGAGATCAAACAGATGAAGAAAAAATGGGGATTAAATATAATCAAATAGCAGAAATGATAGAAACAGGTACAACAGAAGAAAAGGCAAAACAGGAAATAATAAAAAGATATAATAGCTCAAGGCATAAGAGAGAAATAATACCTATTTATAAATTTGAGAGAAAAAATTATTTGAATAGCTTAAATTAAGCTATTTTAAAAGATGGAATAGATTTTTTTTGAATTATATGATAAATTATAAAAAAAGAGAACTTGTTATGGGAGGATAATTATGAGTAATTATTTTATAATACATGGAACATTAGGTAACCCAACTGAGAATTGGTTTCCTTGGTTAACAGAAAAACTAATTGAACACGGAAAAGATGTAATAATACCTTGTTTCCCAATAAAGAAAGAACAAAGTTATGAGAAATGGGCAAAACTATTAAAATATTACTATGATTTAAAAATGATTAATGAAGATACAGTATTTATATGTCACAGTATAGCTCCAATATTTGTTTCTAAATTTCTAATAAAAAATAAAATAGAAGTAAAAGCACTAATATCAGTATCAGGTTTTAATTGTTTACTAAATAAAGAAATTGATGAAATGAATAAAACATTCTTAATGGAGAATGAAGAGCTTGCAAAAATAAATAAATATGTCAAATATATACATTGTTTTTATAGTGACAATGATCCATATATATCAAGAGATGAATTGGAAAACTTTATATGTACTGTTAAGGCAAGTAAAACATTAATAAATGGAGCAGGTCATTTTAATACGCAATCAAATTACAAAGAATTTCCAGAGATGTTAGAAGTAATAGATAAAATGGAAAAAACAGCTTTTAAAAAAGAACTTTTATAAAGAAGAGGTGAATTGTTTGGGACTTAGAATAATTTATGGAAAAGCAGGAAGCGGAAAAAGTGAATATTGTTTTAATCAGATAGCGAAAAATATAAACAACCATAAGATTTATATAATAACTCCTGAACAATTTTCATTTACGGCAGAAAAAAAATTAATGGATGCAATTCAGACTAATTCTATATTTAATGCAGAAGTAATAACTTTTAATCGTATGGCATACAGAGTAATGCAAGAAATTGGATTTGCAAATAAAACAAATCTTACAAAATGTGGAAAAGCTATGCTTATTTATGATATTTTACACAAAAATAAGCAACAATTGAAATTTTTAGGGAAAAGCAGTGAAAATATTGAAATAGTTGGAAGAGGAATAACTGAATTTAAAAAACATGGTATAACAGTCAATATGTTAAAAAAAGAAATTAAGAATCAAGAAGATAGATACTTAAAATCAAAATTGGAAGATATGGAATTAGTGTATGAAGAATTTGAAAATGCAATAATTCAAAAATATATTGATGAAAATGATACTCTTACAATTCTAGCAGAATATATAGATAAAGTGAATCTATTTGATGATTCAATTATATACATAGATGAATTTGCTGGTTTTACTAAACAAGAATATGATATTATAACTAAATTATTGAAATTAACTAATCAAGTAAATATAACAATTTGTGCAGATAATTTGGAGGAAAATACCAGTCCTGAAAAAGATGTCTTTTATGCTAATAAAATAACCGCAAGTAGGCTTTATAAAATAGCAAAAGAAAATAATATAAATATAAATGAACCCATAAACTGCTCAAAAGTATATAGATTTAAGAATGATGAGTTACAGCATTTAGAAGAAAATATATTTGCTGTACCATATAAAAAATATGAAAAAAATGTTGAAAATATAAAGGTGTTTTTAGCAAATAATCAATATTCTGAAATAGAGAATGTAGCAAAGAACATATTAAGTTTAGTAAAAGATAATGGATATAGGTATAATAATATTTCAGTAATAACGAAAAATATAGATACTTATTCTGGTCTAATTAAAGCAATATTTAAACAATATGATATTCCTGTATTTATAGATGAGAAAAAAGATTTATCTCATAATATTGTTGTAAAATATATAATTTCAATTTTAGAAATATTTGCAAGAAACTGGTCTTATGAATCAGTATTTAATTATTTAAAAATAGGATTTACAGATATAGATGATGAAGATATATATAAGTTAGAAAATTATTGTATTAAATGGGGAATAACAGGTAGTAAGTGGTATAAATCCGATTGGAAATATGGGATTGTAGAAGATGAAAAACAGATTCTAAGGTTTAATGAACTAAGAAAAAATATTATAAATCCTTTAATAGAATTTAAAGAAATAATATCAAAAAATAAAACAGCTAAAGAGATTACTAAAGAGCTATATGAATTTTTAATAAAAATGAATATAGAAGAAAAAATAAATAAAAAAATAAAAAAATTAGAAAATTTAGGACTAATAGAACTTGCAAATGAATATGAAACCGGATTTAGAAATATTATAGATGTATTTGATGAAATAGTACTAATATTCCAAGATGAAAAAATGTCTTTTGAAAAATATACTGAATTTTTAAAAATAGGACTAAAGAATAGTGGTATAGGTAAAATACCAGCTACGCAAGATCAAGTTATTATAGGAGATATAGACAGATCAAGAAGTCATAAAGTTAGATCTATATTTTTAATTGGATTAAATGATGGTATATTCCCAAGTATAAATAAGGACGAAGGTTTTTTTAATGATGCAGATAGAGAAAAACTAAAAGAAAATAATATTGAATTGGCTAAAAGTACAATAGAACAAATTTATGATGATAATTTTAATACATATAAGGCTTTTACAACAGCAGAAGAAAATATATATTTATCATATTCTTCATTAGATTCAGAAGGCAAATCATTAAGACCATCAATATACATATCAAAAATAAAAAAGATATATCCTAAAATAGAAGAACAAAGTGATGAATTAGAAAATAAGAATTCTAGAGACTTACAAGATCAGTTTACCAAGACATCAGAAAGATTAAATCAGATATATATTAATAAATTATATGGAGATTGCTTACATACAACTGTATCAAGGTTAGAAGAATATAAAAAGTGCCCATTTTCATTTTATTTAAAGTATGGGTTACATTTAAATGAAAGAGAAACATTTACTATTAAAAGTATAGATACAGGAGTATTTATGCATGATGTAATTGATGAATTTTTTGAAGTTGTAAAATCTAATGATTATGATGTAAAAACAATTCCTAATGAAAAACTAGATTTAATAGTAAAGGAAATTATACAAAATAAATTAAATATGGATAAGAACTACATTTTACAAGGAACAAAAAAGTTTAAGTTACTTACACAGAAACTTATAAAAGTAGTTACATTATCAATAAAATATATAATAGAAGGACTTAAAAATACAGACTTTAAGATAATAGGAAATGAAGTAGAATTTAAAAAAGGAAAAGATTATCCTCCAATAACAATAGAATTAGATGGAGGAAAGAGAGTAGAAATTACAGGAAAAATAGATAGAATAGATTTAGGTAAAACTGTAGATAAAAAATATATTAGAATAATTGATTATAAATCTTCTGTAAAGAATATTGATTTGAATGAGGTTATATCTGGAATACAATTACAATTATTAACATATTTAGATGCTACATGCGAAAATAATGATGTAGATCCAGCAGGAATATTATATTTTAATCTAATTGAACCAATAGTAAAAAAATATAAACCATTAAGCAAAGAAGAATTAGAAGAAGAGATTAAGAAAAAATTTAAGATGAATGGTTTAATTTTAGCTGATATTAATGTAATTAAATTAATGGATAAAAACTTAACTCAAGGATACTCAGATTCTATTCCTGTATATATAGGAAAAAATGGAGAGTTAAGCACTTCAAACTCAAGTACTATAACAAAGGAACAATTTGTGTATCTACAAAAATACGTAAGAAAAATAGTAAAAGAAATTGCAAAAGAAATATATAATGGAAATATAGGTGCCGTACCATATTACAATACAAAAACACAAATGAATGCTTGTAAGTACTGTGAATTTAATTCAGTATGTCAATTTGATGCTAAATTATCTGGAAATAAGTACAATTATATTAAAAATCTAAAGAAAGAGAGTATATTAGATATTATAAAAAACGCAAAATAAAGGGAGTAAAAATGGAAGATTTAAATAATGAAAACATAATTCATGTAAAAAGGCCAGGAATGGAATATATTCAATTTAAAAGATTGTTAAAATATAAAGATGTAGTAAAACATGCAATTTATTTTAAGCCATTAGATTTTAAACCAAAAAATCTAACAGAACAGGAATTAGAAGACAACTATAAAGCTGTATGTGATGACTTAGGAATAAATATAAATACTATAGTAAAAAAGTTGCAAACACATACAAATAATGTAGCAATTGTTACAAAAGAAAACATGAAAGAATTCTTTAATGAAATTGATGGATTGATAACAAATGAAAAAAATATTGCATTACCAATAGTAACGGCAGATTGCATACCACTTTTATTTTTTGATCCAGAAAAAAAGGTAATTGCTAATGTACATTCAGGTTGGAGAGGAACTGCACAAAGAATTGCGGAAATAGCAGTAAAAAAAATGATAGATAATTATAATTGTAATTCATCCGATATTATATGTTGTATAGGACCCGCTATTAATAGATGTCATTTTGAAGTACAACAAGATGTAAAAGATATATTTGAAAAAGAATTTAACGATATGTTAGATAAAGGAATTATTACAACGAATAAAGAAAAAGAGAACTCATTTTTTATAGATAATTCCCTAATAAATAGATTAATGTTATTAGACTTAGGCTTAAAAGATGAAAATATAATTGATAGTAACATATGTACAGTATGCAATTATGAAAAGCTACATTCATATAGACGAGAAAATGGAACATCAGGACTAAATCTAATTATTATATCTTTAGTATAAGGAGAAAAATATGATTATACCAGAGAAATTAAATATTGGAGATACAATAGGTGTAATAGCTCCATCAAACCCAATTATAGGAGATAATGTAGAAGAACTAAATAAAGCTAGACAGATAATAGAAAATTCAGGATTTAAAGTTGAATTATCTAAAAATATTTTTTCTGCTACAAATAAATATAGTGCTACAGCAAAAGAAAGGGCAGAAGATTTAAATAATATGTTTGGTAATAAAAAAATAAAAATGGTTTGGTGTGCAAAGGGCGGAGAGAACTCAAATTCACTTTTTGATTATATAGATTATGAACTAATAAAACAAAACCCAAAAATATTTTGTGGCTACAGTGATATAACCTCTTTGTCTAATATTATTACTGAAAAAACAGGTCTAGTAACTTTTAGCGGAACTAATTTTAAAACCGTAGCTACAGATGAAACAGATTATAGTTATAAAGAAATTATAAAAAGATTTGTAGATAAGAGTTTAGAATTAGGAAGAAAAGATGATAAATATTTAACTATAAAAAAGGGAATAGCAGAAGGAAAGCTAATAGGAGGAAATTTAAGTATAATAAGAGGGTTGGTTTCTGGAAAATATTCTATAAACTTTGATAACAAAATTTTATTTTTAGAAGAATTAGGTTTTGAAACAGGGCCTGCACTTGCAAGTAATTTTATATATTATTTAAAACAAAATGATGTTTTTAAGAAAATAAAAGGATTATGGATCGGAAATTATTCACATGAGAGTAATATTAGCTTAGAAAAAATAATTTTAGATACAATAGGAAATGAATATGATTTTCCTATTGTAAAATCTAATAATTTTGGGCATATAGAAACGAAAACTGTAATTCCAATAGGAATAAAAGCAAGAATAGATACAAATGAAAATATAAAAATTAAATTAGTAGAGAATTGTGTAAAGTAAGGGATAAAAATAATGTATGATAATTGGGAAAAATTAGAAAAGGCTATAATAGGTTGTAGAAAATGCAAGTTATGTGAAAATAGATTAAATATTGTATTTGGAGAGGGAAATAAGAATGCTAATATTATGTTTATAGGGGAAGGCCCAGGAGCAGATGAAGACAAACAAGGGATTCCTTTTGTTGGTAGGGCCGGACAACTTATGAATAAAGCATTTGATGCTCTAGGAATAAACAGGAAAAAGATATATATTTCAAATATTGTAAAATGTAGACCACCTAATAACAGAGTGCCAGAAAATGACGAAGCAGAGGCATGCTTAGACTACTTAAGAAATCAAGTTATTTTAGTTAAACCTAAAATAATAGTATTACTTGGAAATACTGCATTAAAAAATATATTGGGAAGTGAATATAAAATTTCATCAATAAGGGGAAACTGGATTGGAAAGAAAAATATATTATATATGCCCACCTGGCATCCAGCAGCATTACTTAGGGATGATTTAAAAAAAATTGATTTTTGGAAAGACCTAAAAAAGGTAGTAGAAACTGCAAATGAATTGAAGATAGAATTGTAATAATAGGGGGGAAGATTATGGATAATAAATACTTTAAAGATATGGATTATGAATTAATAAGTAAAAAAATAGGATATAAAGGAAAAAGGATTACAGTTGAGGAATTAAATTATTATAACCCTAGAGATAAAAAAAATGTATATAGAGAACATGTTTTAGCCGGAGATGCCGCAGTTATCATGCCGATTACAGATAGTAACGAAGTTATAATGATAGAAGAACCAAGAACACCAATAGGAAAAACTATACTTGCATTTCCAGCAGGTATGATAGAAAAAGGAGAAAAGCCAGAAGACGGAGCTATAAGAGAACTAGAAGAAGAAACAGGATATAGAGCAAAAACAATAAAAAGAGTAAGAGAAGTATATCCTTCTATTGGGTATTCTAATGAAAGAACTATAATATTTATTGCTAGAGATTTTGAGAAAACCAAAAGACATTTAGATGAAACAGAAGATATAAAAGTTGTAAAAATACCATTAGCGGAACTAAAACAAATGCTAGATACTAATGCAATAAAAACATCTAGTGAAACAGTAGCACTTATGCAGTATTTTAATTATGAACTTAAAGAAGAAATAAAAGAATATACAGATTACTGTCTGAACTGTAAGACAAAGCCTTGTCAAAAAGGATGCCCATTATCAAACGATATTCCATCATTTATAAAAAGTGCTAAAGAAAATAATTTACAAAAAGCATACGAGATATTATCTAAAACTACTGTATTAGGGAGTGTATGTGGAAGAATATGTCCACATCAAAAGCAATGTCAAGGAAATTGTGTGAGAGGTATAAAAGGAAGTCCTGTAAACATAGGAAAAATAGAAGCATATATTTCAGATTATGGTTTAGAAAATAATTGGTACAAAAATGCAGAAAAGGATAACAAATTAGAAGGGAAAAATATCGCTATAGTAGGAAGTGGACCGGCTGGATTAACAGCAGCAGCATTTTTAGCAAGACATTCTGCTAATATAGATATTTATGAAAAACAAGAAAAATTAGGTGGAATATTAAGATATGGAATACCAGAATTTAGACTTCCTAAAAATGTATTAGACAATACAATAAATGCTATATTAGATATGGGAGTAAATGCTAAGACAAATATAAAGTTAGGAGAAGATTATTCATTAGAAGAGTTAAGAAATAAATATGATGCAGTACTTTTAAGTTTTGGAGCTAATATACCTGCTAAAATGAATATAGAAGGCGAAAATTTAGAAGGTGTATATGGAGGGAATGAATTATTAGAATATGGAAAACATCCTGACTATGTAGGAAAAAAAGTTGCAGTAATAGGTGGGGGAAATGTTGCAATGGACTCTGCCAGAGTAATAAAGAGAATGGGTGCAGAAAATGTCTATGTGATTTACCGAAGAGCAGAAGAACAGATGCCAGCAGAAGCAAAAGAAATAAAAGATGCAAAAGAAGAGGGAGTAGAATTTTTGTTCCAAAATAATATAGTAAAAATATTATCTAATAATAATAAAAATGTATCTAAAATAGAATGTATTAAAACAGAACTTGTTCAAAAAGAAGGAGAAACAAGAAAAAGTCCTGTAAATATTGAAAACTCAAATTATGAAATGGACATGGATTATGTTGTTATGGCAATTGGTTCTAAGGCAAATGAGAAACTAATAGATGCGCTAAACTTGGAAAAAACAAAAAATGGAAATATTTTAGTTGATGAAAAGTATATGACATCACAAGAAAATGTATTTGCAGCAGGAGACTTAATAGGAACTAAAGCAACAATAGCATGGGCATCTAGATCAGGAAGAGAAGCTGCAGAAAATATAGTAAGATATTTGGAAAATAAAAATATATAATAAGATAATAAAACGTACTTTTAAAGTAAAGTACGTTTTATAATTTTTATCTATTATTAAAATTTATTATATATTCAGAAACTCTTTTAAATATTAGTTTATTTAATTTTTTGAAAAATGTAGAAAATAGATTTTTATTTACTGGAACTAAATTTGCTTCAGGTTGCTGATAGTATCCATTCTCTATTTCATTATATCTGTTTTCTAATCTTACCATCATATCTATATAAAATGTATTATAAAGGTTTTCGCCATCTATTATGCCAATTAAAGGTTTAAAATTATATAAGCTTTTTCTGTAATTTTCCAAATCCTGAATAGAATGTATTTGTGTAAAAGCTTTCTCAAAATAAGAAGTTATAATTAAATTCTGAGTATCTATGAACAATGATAAAATAGTTTTTTTCATAGAAGCTATACGCCTATTTAAATTAGGATTTATCTGATTGGAACTTTCTAATTCATTAGTAAGTTTTATCAAATTTTCTTCAGTAGTTAATATCTTGTCGAAATTCTTCTCGATAGTATTATATACTTCTATGGAAGTATGCTCGATAAAAGTATTTTTAAAATCATCTTTACTATTAAATGTACTATCTAATAAAACATATTCTCCTGTAATGTAGGCCATCTGAGCTATTAGATTACATACTAAAGGGTAACAGTTTGGACTTATAGTATCAAAAGTTATTCCATAGTATTTCACAGTATCTAATGTAGAGCCTAAAGCAACAGAAGTTGCATATTGAACTGCTGCTTCATTTATTCCAAGGCCATGTACATTAAATCTTGTTAAATCACATAATCCTAATTTTAATAAATTTCCCCATTTATCTTTTCTAGTTTGAAGATAGTGAATACATTCATGAACTGCATATGTCGTAAGTTCCTTGGTAGGAATATTTTCATTAAAATATATAGAACAGTTTTTATATAAATAATTAGCTTCAGAAAAACCCTTTGGTACAGAAGCTCTATACATTGGTATCTGTGACAATAAAATATATAATTCTTCTGTATTAAATTTATGTTCAGGAAATGAGGTTGCTAATATATTTGCAACCTTTCTGGCAATAGAATTGACTTTAGAACTGCTAAGAATACTAGTAACCACAATTCCTTCCTTTTTTAATTCTGATTCTACACTCATAATACAGATTTCTCCTTAGTATATACTTAATTTAATTATACAATATAATAGTATAATATTTATGTCATAAATATTAAAATAAATTTACAATTACTTTACATAGATTATTTTACAACTATATTGTATATCTTATTTTTTACATATATTTCTTTTACAATTGTTTTTCCCTCTAAATTAGAAGAAACTTTTTCCATAACATTTTCTTTTACAATAGATTCATCTTCATCTAAATTTATAGAAATTGTTCCTTTAAGTTTTCCATTAATTTGAATAGGAATCTCTATTTGTTCATCTATGGTTTTATTTTCATCATATGTTGGCCAACTATAAGATGAAATAGGTATACTAGAACCTAAAATTTCATTTAGTTCTTCTGTTATATGTGGTGCAAATGGATTTAATAATGTTAAAAATGTCTTAAACTCAGCTTTATTTATAGATTTTAACCTATAGAACTCATTAACCATTGTCATAAATGTAGATATACAAGTGTTAAACTTCATTTCTTCTATATCGTGGGTAATCTTCTTTATTGCTTTATTCATCATAACTTCAGTTTCAGGTCTATAGTCATTTCCGTCTACTACAATGTCCTTTAAGTTGTAAACTCTATCTAAGAATTTGTTACATCCTCTAATACTATCCATAGACCAAGCAACAGTTTGATCAAATGGTCCCATAAACATTTCATATACTCTCAAAGTGTCTGCTCCAAATTCATTTACAATATCATCAGGATTTACAATATTTCCTTTAGACTTAGACATTTTTTCTCCATTGCTTCCTAATATCATTCCATGAGAAGTTCTTTTCTTATATGGTTCCTTTGTAGGGACAATGCCTATATCATATAAGAATTTATGCCAAAATCTAGAATATAATAGGTGAAGAGTAGTATGCTCCATACCCCCATTATACCAATCTACAGGAGACCAATATTCTAATGCTTCTTTAGATGCTAAAGCATTATCATTATGTGGGTCCATATATCTTAAGTAATACCAAGAAGAACCAGCCCATTGAGGCATTGTATCTGTTTCTCTTTTAGCTTGTCCTCCGCAATTTGGACAAGTAGTATTAACCCATTCAGTATGTTTTGCTAATGGAGACTCACCGTTTTCTCCTGGTTCATAATCTTTTATATCAGGTAATACTAAAGGTAGTTCTGATTCGGGAATTGGAACCCAACCACATTTGTCACAATGTACCATTGGTATTGGTTCTCCCCAATATCTTTGACGAGAAAATACCCAGTCACGTAATTTATAGTTTACTTGTCTATGTCCTAATTTATTTTCTTCAATATAATCTATTATTTTAGCCTTTGCTTCTTTTACATTTAGACCATTTAAAAATTCAGAATTTATTAATGTTCCATTTGTAATTATTTCATCATCCTTGGCATTCTTATCTTCAATAACTTGGACAATTGGAATATTAAATTTTTGTGCAAATTCATAATCTCTATTATCATGTGCAGGAACAGCCATAATAGCTCCTGTACCATAAGTTATTAAAACATAATCTGAAATCCAAATAGGTATTTCTTTATTTGTTAATGGATTAATTGCTTTGATACCTTTTAATTCAATACCAGTTTTTTCTTTATTTAATTCTGCTCTTTCAAAATTAGATTTTAAAGATGTCTGTTTTTTATATTTTTCAACCTCTGATAAGTTTGTAATACGGTTTTTAAATTTATCTACTAAAGGATGTTCTGGGGCAATAACCATATATGTAGCACCGAATATGGTATCAGGTCTAGTTGTGTATACTAATAGAGTTTCATCAGAATCAGAGATTTTAAAATTAATTTCAGCTCCTTCTGACCTACCAATCCAATTTCTTTGTTGTGCTTTGATTTTGTCTAAGAAATCAACTTCATCTAAATCATCTATCAATCTTTGCGCATATTTTGTAATAGCTAGCATCCACTGACTTTTCTCTTTTTGAATAACTGGACTTCCACATCTTTCACAAACACCGTTTACTACTTCTTCGTTTGCAAGTCCAACTTTACAACTTGTACAGAAATTAATTGGCATAGTTGCTTTATATGCTAATCCATGTTTGTATAATTGAAGGAAAATCCATTGAGTCCATTTATAATAACTAGGGTCTGTTGTGTTAATTTCTCTTGACCAATCAAAAGAAAAACCAATAGATTTTAATTGTCTTCTGAAGTTTGCAATATTCTTTTCTGTAACAATTTTTGGATGTACTTTATTCTTTATTGCATAATTCTCAGCTGGTAATCCAAAAGCATCAAATCCAATAGGATATAGTACATTTAATCCATCTAATCTCTTTTTTCTTGCTATTATATCTAATGCTGTGTAGCTACGTGGATGACCTACATGAAGTCCTTGTCCAGAAGGATAAGGGAATTCTATAAGCCCGAACCATTTCTTCTTAGAGTGATCTTCAGAAGCATTAAAAGTTCCTTCATTTTCCCATTTAGTTTGCCATTTTTTTTCAATCTCCTTATAATTATATGCCATTAAAATCATCCTTTCTAAATTATCATACTATACGTTCAACATTATATAATAATTTTTAATAAAAATAAAGAGAAAAACGACAAAAATATTGACTTGTGTAATATATTATGGTAACATAACACTAGATGATTAATTTTGGTAAAATATTTTAGTAAATTAATTATAATTTAAATCAAAAAATTCGAAAAATTCAAAAAAAATTAAATCTAAAAACAAATCCAAGAAATTTAATAATTAAAAATAAGAAGTTTTAACTATGCTGGCATAGGTCTATTTTTCGTGGAAAAATTAAGGAGGTATAGTATGAAAAAATATAAAAAGAAAATAGCTGTAACAATTATGATAATTATACTTATTCTAAATACTATAATGCCGAATAAGTATAATATAGTAAAAGCTATAGAAACAGAAGAAAAGTCTAATAGAATAGAAGAAATAACTTCACTTTATAAAACTTCATTAGAAGGAAAACTACACTTTGTTCAAGAGTTTAGCACTAATTTTGAAAATGAAGTTAGCATATCTATTTCTAATTTCCCTGATGGAACAAGAATATTAGATAGTAATAATAATGAAATAAATATACTTAAAGAAAAAATGTTTAAAATAGCGATACCTGAAAAGAATATATTTCAGGATATTAGTGGTATAATAAATATCAACGAAGAAGTATATAAATATGATAAAGAAGTAAACAAATCAACAGTTATTGTAAAAACCATTTCAAAAGATGGAAGAATAAGAAAAACAGTTAATGTAGAACTAATGAAAGGAGAAGATATTGTAGGAACAGCAATTAGCGATGACAAAGGTGAATGTAAATTCAATAACTTATATCCTGGACGTTATAAAGCATATGAAAAAGATGCAAATGGAAATATACACTCAGAAGGGATAATGACATTTGATTTATTATACATGGAAACTAAAAATGTAATTCTCATGAGAGATATACAAACTAATTTGAATATAACAGTAGAAAATGAAAAGAAAAAGGGAACAATAGAAATAACTGCTGTAGATGTTGCTAATAGTGAGAGACCATTAGAAAATATAGAAATAGAAATATATAATTCTGAAGAACAAGTTGTAGAGACTTTGACTACAAATAAGGAAGGAATTGCTATATCGTCAAGACTTCCTATAGATAATATATATAAAGTAAAACAAAAAACAGTGCCAGAAGAATACAATATGGATATTTCAATAAAAACTGTTAAATTTAATGATAATAATGAAAAGGTTGTTCTAAAGTTTGAGAATTCTATGAAAACTAATTTTATAAAAATAACAAAAGTAGATAAAGACAATAATAATATAAAATTAGAAGGTGTTGTGTTTGGAATATATAATGAAGACAATGAATTGATTGAGGAAATAACAACAGATAGTAATGGAGAAGCAATCAGTTCAAATTTACCAATAAATAAAACATATAATATAAGAGAAATTAAAACTTTGGATAATTATGTTTTAGATGATAAAACTATAACAATTATATTAAAAGAAGATAACATAGAAACAGAATCAATAGAAACTAAAAAGATATCTAGTCGAAAGAATTTTTTACTGATAGAAAATCAAAGATTGTATGATTTATTACCAAAATTGGGTTGCTAATCTTATTGCAAATAAATTTAAACTAATATATAATACCTGAAAATAGTTTATTAGGAAGGATAAAATGAGTAAAAATGTATTAATAACAGAAAAACCTTCTGTTGCTATGGAATTTGCAAAAGTATTAAAAATAAATACAAATAGAAAAGATGGGTATTTAGAGTCAAATGAATGGATAATAACTTGGTGTGTTGGACATCTAGTAACAATGTCATATCCAGAAAAGTATGATGAGAATCTGAAATTTTGGAGATTAGATACACTCCCATTTATGCCCAAAGAATACTTATATGAAGTAATTCCAAATGTAGAAAAACAATTTAATACTATAAAAAATCTTCTTACAAGAGAGGATGTTGACACAATTTATGTATGTACAGACTCTGGAAGAGAGGGAGAATACATATATAGATTAGTAGACCAGATGATTGGAGTAAAAGGAAAACATAAGAAAAGGGTATGGATAGATTCTCAAACTGAGGATGAAATAAAAAGAGGTATAAACGAAGCCAAAGATCTATCTGAGTATGATAGCTTGTCTAATTCAGCATATCTAAGAGCAAAAGAAGATTATTTAATAGGAATAAATTTTTCTAGATTACTTTCCATAATATATGGAAGAAGAGTTGCAAACCAAATCAGTGAAGATAAAGTTTCTATATCAGTTGGTAGAGTGATGACTTGTGTTCTAGGGATGATTGTAGAAAGAGAAAGGGAAATAAAAAACTTTATAAAAACCAAATATTATAAAGTGATTGGAAGATTTGGAAACGAAGATAGCTTTTTTGAAGCAGAATGGAAGGTAGGAGAAAAATCTAGATTATATAATTCCCCTTTATTATATAATGAATCAGGATTTAAGAAAGAAGACAAAGCAAAAGATTTTATAAATAATATTAAAGACAAAACAGTGGTTATAGAAGAAATTAAAAAGACAAAACAGAAAGAAAATGCTCCATTATTATTTAATCTAGCAGAGATACAAAATGAATGTACCAAAAGATTTAAAATAAAACCAGATGAAACATTAGAAATAATACAAAATTTATATGAAAATAAATTAGTTACGTATCCTAGAACTGATGCTAGAGTATTATCGACAGCAGTTGCTAAAGAAATCTCAAAAAACTTGAATGGAATTGCAAAAAAATTTCATGATAGCGAAATACAAGAATATATAAAAAAAATGATATATGAAAAGTATTCTACAAATCTATTAAAAACTAAATACGTTAATGATAGTAAAATTACAGATCATTATGCTATTATTCCAACAGGGCAAGGATATGAAAACTATAATAAATTAAAAGATATCCATAAAGAAATATATAAATTAATAGTAAAAAGATTCTTAGCAATATTTTACCCACCAGCAGAATTTAACAAAATATCAGTAACTTTAAATATGGATAATGAAATGTTTTATACAAGTGGTAAGGTTTGTACTGTGCAAGGATATCAATTTATTTGGAAAAATAGAAATAATGAAGAAAATAAGGAAGATAAGAGCATTAATATTTTAAATAGTCTAAGAAAAGGACAAAAACTGGAAGCTGTAAAGCTAGATATAAAAGATGCAGAAACATCTCCTCCAACTAGATATAACTCAGGTTCAATAATATTAGCTATGGAAAATGCAGGAAAACTTATTGAGGAAGAAGAGTTAAGAGAGCAAATAAAAGGAGCTGGAATTGGAACAAGTGCTACGAGAGCTGAAATAATAAAAAAATTAGAAAAGATTAATTATATACAGATAAATACAAAAACACAAATAATAACTCCTACAAACAAAGGTGAAGCTATTTATGATGTAGTACACAGTTCAATGCCTGATATGCTAAATCCAAAGTTAACTGCAAGTTGGGAGAAAGGTTTAGATATGGTTGCTAAAAATAAAATTGAACCAAAAGAATTTATGGATAAATTAGAGATTTATATAAAAAGTAAGTTTGATAAATTAGTTTTATATAATTACTAAATAAATCTAAGGAGATGATGAAAGTGAAAATAGGTCTTGCTTTATCCGGTGGAGGGGTAAAAGGCGCTGCACATATAGGTGTGCTTAAAGCTTTTCAAGAGCATAATATAAATTTTGATATAGTTTCAGGAACTAGTTCAGGATCTATAGTAGCCGCTTTATATTGTATGGGATATACTCCAGATGAAATGCTAAAATTATTTAATTATTTTTCTAAAATTGTTGTGAAAAATAGTCCAACATATACTAATCCAGACGGAAAAAAAGTATTAAGCATTAATGTAGGAGGTTTTCTATCAGGAGAAAATATAGCATTTGCGATAAAAGAAACAGCTAAATATAAACATATAAAAAATATGAGTGAAATCAATAAAAAAATACTTATACCAGCAGTTGATGTCGATAATAGTAAAAAATATGTGTTTACTAATTGTGATTTGCAAGGAAGTAAATATATTAAAACTGTTCCAATAGAAATTGCAGTAAGAGCTAGTTCGTCATATCCGGGAGTATTTGCTCCTACACTATATGATAATCATAAATTTGTAGATGGTGGAATATTAGACAATATTCCTGTAGATGAGCTAAAAAATGCAGGAGCAGACTACATTATAGCAGTTAAATTTGAATTAAATAAAGATACTAAAGTAAGGGGTGTAGCAAAAGTCACATCAAAAGCTATAGATATAATTTTTGAGAACACTTCTAAAAATGAAACAAGAGATGCAAATTATGTTTTGAATATTAATACAAAAGATGTATCACTATTTGATATAAAAAGGATAAATGAATGTTATAACTATGGATATAAACAGACATTATTACAAATACAAGAAATAAAAAATAAAATAGAAGAGTCTAAATAGA